>JAGWXC010000105.1 GCA_018970045.1 Planctomycetota bacterium
CGGCACGCGCGTCTACGCCGCCATCTTCGAGAGCGGCAACGCGACCACGCTCCTGACCGAGACCGTGGTGTCGAGCTCCGCCAACCCATACCCCGGCGACCCGAACCCGCCGCCGAACGCAGGCACGGGATTCAGCCCGCCGCTCACGCCGGGGCTGCCGGTGGCGCCGCGTTCGGGACTCATCGTGCGCAAGCAGGCCGATGGCACCTGGCGCGACGACAACAACGGCAACTGGACGAGCTCGGTCACGTGGGGCCTGCACGACCAGGATCTCGCGATCATCAACGCCTCCACGCTCGCGACGACCTATGCGAAGGGCCTGATGACGACCAACATGGCCCTTGACGTCGGCCCATCGGGCCGCGTCACCGTGGTCGGCACCGAGGCCACCAACCAGATCCGCTTCGAGCCGCGGGTCAAGGGCACCTTCATCCGCGTGCGCATGGCCAGCGTGGATCCGGCCGCGCCCACCACGCCCACCATCGTCGACCTGAACCCGCACCTGAACTACACGACGGCCACGCTGCCGCAGGCGCAGCGCGACCTTTCGATCGGTGATCCACGTGCGATCGTCTGGAACGCGGCACGCACCACCGGATGGATCGCGGGCATGGGCTCGAACAACCTGCTGCAGGTCAATGCCACCGGTTCCCCGCAGGCACGCATCGAGGTCGGCCAGGGCCCCACCGGGCTCGCGCTCGATGAATCGCGCGGCGCGCTGTACGTGATGAACAAGTTCGATGGCTCGATCAGCCGGGTCAGCATGACCGGCGCCACCGAGACCGCTCGCGTGGCCTTCCACGACTCGACGCCCGACGAGATCCGGGCAGGGCGACCCTTCCTCTACGACACGCACCGGACGAGCGGGCTCGGCCAGGCGTCCTGCGGCAGCTGCCACATCGACGGCAAGCTCGACTTCCTCGCCTGGGACCTCGGCGAACCCAACGGAGCGGTCAAGGCGTTCAACCAGAACTGCAACTTTGGCCTCGCCGGTGGCTGCGCCAACTGGCACCCCATGAAGGGCCCCATGACCACGCAGACGCTCGTCGGCATCCTCGGCGCCGAGCCGCTGCACTGGCGCGGGGACCGCGAGGGACTGCCGCAGTTCAACGGCGCGTTCATCGGTCTCAATGGCGACGACGCCCAGCTCACGCAGGCGGAGATGTCATCCTTCATGCAGTTCGTTGCGTCGATGCGGTTCCCGCCCAACCCCAACCGCAACGTCGACAACTCGCTCAAGACGAGCCTGCCCGGCAGCGGCAACCCTG
This sequence comes from Planctomycetota bacterium, assembly GCA_018970045.1. Classification (GTDB taxonomy): domain Bacteria; phylum Planctomycetota; class Phycisphaerae; order Phycisphaerales; family SM1A02; genus SYIB01. Next base: position 1,269 of record JAGWXC010000105.1, read on the forward strand.
TCACCGGGCAGAACCTCTACAACACCCTGCAGGTCGACGGCGCGGCCACCAACTGCAACATCTGCCACCAACTGCCGACCGGTGGCCTGGGCGTGATCATCAGCGCCAACCTGCTGCAGGAGCCGCAGAGCATGAAGATCCCGCAGCTGCAGAACATGCACGAGAAGACGGGCTTCCTGAAGACCAGCCAGAGCAACAACCGCGGCTTCGGCTTCAGCCATGACGGCGGCTTCGACACGCTGGTGAGCTTCCTGAACCTGGGCGTCTTCAGCTTCGCCTCAGGCACCGCGGGCCAGCAGCAGCGGCGCGACCTGGAAGCCTTCATGTTCAGCCTCGCCACCGACACGCACGCCGCGGTCGGCCAGCAGGTGACGCTGGTCTCGCTCGCGACCGCGACGCCGGCCCAGCTGGCGATGCTCGATACGCTCGCCTCGCTCGCTGCCAACGGCAGCATCGACCTCATCGCCAAGGGCACGGTCAACGGCGAAGCTCGTGGCTGGCAGTTCCTCAGCGCCTCGGAGTGGCAGTCGGACCGCGCCGCAGAGACGCTGACGACCGCGCAGCTGCGGGCACTCGCCGCACCCGGCGGCGAGATCACCTTCACCGCCGTACCTGATGGCACCGGCATGCGGCTTGGCTTCGACCGCGACATGGACGGGTTCGCCGACCGTGACGAGCTCGATGCCGGCAGCGACCCCGCCGACCCGGCGAGCGTGCCGCAGCCATGCGCAGCCGACCTCAGCGGCGACGGGCTCGTGAATGGCAACGACCTGGGCATCCTGCTGGGTTCCTGGGGCGCGTGCAGCGGCTGCGCGGCCGATCTCGATGGGAATGGTTCCGTCGGCGGCTCGGACCTGGCCGTCATGCTCGGGGCATGGGGCACCTGCCCGTAGCATCGGGCCTCCACCAGGAGGCCTCATGTCCAACGCATCGAGCACACCAGCGACCACCGTCCGCGAGAACGCCCTTCGACCCACGGATGGCTGGGCGATCATGCCCTTCCACTTCATCCTGCTGGGGTTGAACATCGCCTCCATCGTGTACGGGGCGCGCGGCGATGGCTACAGCCCCTCACCGATCCCCATCATCACCGGAATCCTGGGCATGGTCGCCTGGTTCATCCTGTGGGCGGGCTACTTCGCGGTGCAGCCGGGCGACAGCCGCGCGATCACCTTCTTCGGCGTCTACCGAGGCACCGTGCGCTCGGTCGGGTTCCACTGGGTGAATCCCTTCAGCGGCAAGCGGCGCGTGAGCCTGCGCGTGCGCACCTTCGAGACCGGCAGCAGCAAGGGTTCCGACGTCACCGAGCCCTCGACGGGCAAGGTGCTCGTGAAGGCCTCGCGCAGTCGCGGCATGCCGATCAAGGTGAATGACCGCGACGGCAACCCAATCGAGATCGCCGCGGTCGTCGTCTGGCAGGTCATCGACACGGCCCAGGCGATCTTCTCCGTCGACGACTACGAGAACTTCGTCGAGATCCAGTCCGAGAGCGCGCTGCGCAACCTCGCCAGCCAGTTCCACTACGACGCACCAGATGACCACGACACGCCCAGCCTGCGGGGAAACACCGACCTGATCGGTGCACGCCTGCGTGACGAACTGCACGTGCGGCTCGCCCAGGCCGGCGTCGAAGTGATCGAGGCCCGCATCAGCAGCCTTGCGTACGCACCCGAGATCGCCGCGGCGATGCTTCGCCGGCAGCAGGCCTCGGCCGTGATCGCCGCTCGCCAGAAGATCGTCGAGGGCGCCGTCGGCATGGTCGAGATGGCGCTCACCCAGCTCGAGCAGCGCGGCGTTGCCAAGCTCGACGGTGCCGAGCGTGCCCGCATGGTCGGCAACCTGCTCGTCGTCCTCTGCAGCGAACAGAACGCCCAGCCCGTCGTCCAGACCGGTCACGCCTGACGCGCCACCTCGGCGAGAACGCGGCGGTAGGTCACGATCGACTGCCACACGGTGGCAGCCAGGATCAGCCCCACGAGCGCGAGCGCATCCCACGGCGCGAGCGTCGTGCGCTCACCCGTCGCCACCTGCCACGTGCCGTGCATGATGCGTGCAAAGAGCACCGAGACCAGCAGCGCGATCATGGTGAGCAGATCGACCATCGGTGCCAGGCATCGCACGCGTGCCGCCGGCGGCAACTGCACGAACGCCGCCTTGGCGGGCAGATTCACGTACTCGGGGGCGCGAACGGCACAGAAGGTCGCGAGCGCACCGGCGCCGACCAGCATGCACTCGACGAACGTGGCGATCCCAGCCAGCAGGTACCACTCGCCGTGGCCAGGACCGGCCCAGCGATCGGGCGTGCCTGAACCATCGAAGTGCACGGGGTAACGGTCCGGCAGCGTCGCGCCCAGCCAGATCGCCACGACCCATGGCAGGGCCAGCGCCACGACATGCAAGGACCATCGACACCACCGCGGCATCGGCGCACGATAGCGCGTCACTCCTGGTCGGATCGCATGCTGTGCGCACGCAGCCAGAGCCCTGCCGGCACGCTCACGCCACCAACCGCCAGCAGCCAGCACGCCGGCGTGCCGAGCACGAGTCCAAGCCTTGGATAGAGCAAACCCGAGAGCATCGCGTACGAGCCAACCGCGCATGACCCGAGCACCATGGGACCGACGGCGCCCACCGGCACCTCGCGCCCTTGCGCAAGCCATGTGCCCACGATCGTCGTGAGGAAGATGGCGGGAAACGTCACGGCCATGCCGCCGGCAATCGCGTGGCCACCGCGCGCAATGACGAGCGCCACCGCGATCGCACCCCCAGCGGCGACACCGCGCGCCACGAGGACCGGCCACGTCACGTGGTTGGTCCCCTTCGGCGCGGGCACGCCGTGCCGGCAGAGCACGATGCCGAGCGTGGCGGTCGCCACCAGCGTGCCTCCGCCGATCGCCAGCAACGCCTCGACCGATGGCTCGAGCGCATTCATCCCGAGGACCCACACGAGCGAGAGCAGCGCCCAGACCACGAGACTCGCCACGACGCAACGCCAGAGCGTGGTCCTGGATTCATCCGAATGCAGCCATCGCGGCAGTACGCGCCAGCTCGCCAGGAACGCTGCGTTGAGCATCATGCCGGCGGGCACCATCGCCACCGACCGCAGGAATCCCTCGCTCGACGTGCCATCCACATCCATCGGATGCGTGGCGAAGAGCCCCATCGTCGCCGGCATGATCGTGGTGGGCACCGTCCCGAGGATGCCACCGACCCGTCCGCCGAAGCGCTCGACCGCCACGGTCGCTCCAGCGCTCACCACGCCTGCGGCGAGCGCGAAGCCAAGCACGGGCATCCATGAAGCAGCCGTGGACGCATCGACCCCGACGATCAGCGCAGGAAGGACCGCCGGAACCATGCCCTCGATCATGCCGCGCCGCCCGCGCGACGCGCTGCGAGCGACCGACCATGCTCGAGCAAGGAAGCCTGCTCAGCATCGGTGAAGGTCCGGGCCTGCGCGCTCGCCACGCCGAGCACGCCGACCACGTGCCCGTCAGGCGCCACGCACGGTGCAGTGATCGCGCCTTCCATGCCGGTGGCACGTGCTGCCGGGCGGGCTTGGCCGCTGTCATCCGTCTGCAGGTTGCAAACGGTTACGCAGGTTCCGCGCTGCGCGGCGAGCCCCGCGAGCCCCTTGCCCACGGGAATTACGCGGATCGCCTCCATGACCGGCGGCGGGAACTGCCCGACGCACGCAGCGAGGTGGAGCAGGCCATCGTCACCAATCCAATGGATCGTGCCGGTCTGGGCACCGAAGGCGTGAACGAGCCGCTCGAGCGCCGCGTGGTCATCCATGAGGCCAAGCGTAGTGCCCACGTCCGGGCACTGCCGCGGCTCAGCGCATCGACACTTCGAGCATGCTGGTCATCGCCATCGACTCGAGGGCATCGACGCTGCGGATCGTGATGACCCGGTGCATCTTGCCGGGGAGCACGGCATCAGGCCATTCGGCCTGCCCGACGACGATCGCGCGGTCAGCGCTGATCGCCATCGTGGCGCCCTCCCAGCCGACCTGCCACGAGGTGCCGCCACCCGAGATCTCGAGCGGGAGCGTCGAGCCGGTATGGAAGCGATAGACCTCCGTGCCGGCCGGCACCTGGTCGCGGAACGCCACAGTGTCGCCGAAGTTCACGCGGCCGCTCACGTCCCACTGCACGGTGCGCACGCACGACACCACGCCGGCGTAGGCCGCCGTCGAGTCGACCAGCACCGAACCAGCCTGGTCATCCAGCCGGCTCACCACCATGGGCGCGGAGATCGCCTTGTGGCGCGGCGACAGGGCACCGACCTGCATGATGCCGTGGCCTGCGGCGGCAGCCAGCATGGCTTCCTGGTTGGGGTGCGAATAGTCGCTGCCGCAATCGATCAGGATCGGGCGTTCTCCGGCATACACCGAGACCTGACCCTGGTCGCGATGCGCGTGGCCGTCAAGCAGCGCACCGCCTCGCACCCACACGCCGAAGGCACGGCTCGGCTCAGCCGGCCGCTCCCACGCGCTACGCCACGTCGCCACCTGCTGCGACGGGAAGTAGGCGAACGTCGGCAGGGTCATCGATGCCTGCCCGCCGAGGCCAGCGACGGCCGTTGCATAGCGCAGACCCGGAAGGTCCCCTCGGCCCTGCGGGAACATCCAGGCCATGTTCTGCAGCGCCTCGGGCTCCGAACCAGTAGCGACGATGCCGAAGTGCGGCATGGGCGCAGCGCGGCCCCAGTCAGGCAGGATCGAACGGCCGCTGTCATAGCAGTTCACGACATAGCCGCCGGGCATGACGGTGTGCATGAGCCAACGCCAGTTGTTGGACGTGAAGCCGAAGTCCGAGCAGCGCTGGTCACCGATCGCACGCATGTCATCGACGATGTCGAAGACCGTGCCGAGCGACTGGGCGGCGTATGAGAAGCCCTCGAGATACGCACCATCGGAGCCATGGACCGCAAGCGAAGCCGCAAGGCTCTCGACGCCGAGGTTGTAGGCGGGCAGGAGTTCCGGATCGCCCAGGAAGAGGCACGCGCGGATGAGCGCCACGGCTGGCTCCATCCACTGGTTGCTGTTGAAGGCACGCACGCGCACGTACCAAGGCCGCTGATCGGCCCAGTCCACGCAGATGTTGCGCACTTCGCGGCGCAGCAGCACCTCGAGATCGGACCGCAGGTCTTCGGGGACCCGGTCGCCGAGCGCCGACATCATGCCGACGATGCCGTCGATGCCCCACGCCGTGGCGAGCCACACGCCGTCGCCGCCCTCGGGCATGACCATCGCCGAGGAGGTGAGCGTGGTGCCGGGTCGCTGGAGTGGGTTGTGCCCGACGAATGCACGCAGCATGTCGTTGGCTCGGGCCACGAGGGCGGGATCGCTGGTCTGCGCTGCAGCGATCGCCAGGACCACCCCACGCTGCTGCAGCAGGGCCGACTGGTTGACATCGGCGTAGGCAAGCGCGCACGCCAACCGATTCTGTCCGGCCCCGGCAGCGCGCGCATCGAGCAACTGCGGATGGATCTCGGCGAGGGTCTGCGGCCGGATGTAGAGGGCCGGGTCGAGCTGCGCAGCCGCAGCGCCTTGTCCATTCACCTCCGCGAGGTACGACGACAGCGAGCCCGCGGAACCAGCTTGGCTCAGCATGGCCGCCCAACGGTCGCGCCGGTACGACAGACCACCCGTCCAGTCCGACGTGCGACGGCTCGGGAAGATGGTGGCCATCGCCTCGCCTGCGCGCTGGCGCGTCTCAGACGTCAGCTGGGCGATCAGCACGGCGCGAGCCGACGACTGCGAACCGTCGTTTCCGCCGGCCGAGGATGATCCGGTTGCACCGGTCGATGCGCCCACATCACCACCTGACCCACCGGAGCCCGTGGCGAGCGTGCTGCCTCCGCCGGTCGACCCCGTCGATCCCGTGGCCCCTGAGGTGCCGCCCGAGGAACCACCAGAGCCACCCGACGCAACCGTCGAACCGGCATCGGCGCCGCCCTTGGTCCCGGTCGCATCGCCCGAGCCGGGAGCCGTCGCTCCGTCAGGTGACTTGGTGGATGCACTCGATGTCCCGTTGGTGCGCGCCGCAACGACCTCGAAGACCGGCGCCGTGTTGTCGGCGTCGAACACCAGCGACTTGGACTTGGGGTGCGCGATCCACGCGCCGGGGCGATCCGCTTCACGGTTCACGACCACCGAGGTGCCATCGGTGAAGAACACGCGCGCGCTCTCGATGCCAGGATCGAACGTGAAGCGCCAGACGATCGACTCGCCATCATCGCGACCCGTGGCGATGATGCGGTCATCGAAGCCCGGCTGCTCGCGATACACACTGTCGCCAGGCTGCTGGCCGAGGTTGCGGTTGAGCTCCTCGAGCAGGCCATCGAGCGCCTGATGGTCCTCCGCAAGCGCGGCCACCGGAGCCTGCGGGGCCAACTTGCCCTCAGGATTCCAATAGAGGAAATCATCGGCGCCGTGCAGACCCAGCTGCAGCACCATCTCATCCCAGTAGGGCGTGCTGCGCATCGGCGCTGCAGTGCCGGGCTCGGCCTGCGCGACGAAGGCGCCGGCATCAAGGCTCTTGGGCGCGATCCACGGCATCTGTGAACGACCGGCGGGCTTGCGCATGGAGCGTGAGCGGTGCAGTTCGAGTCGCGTGGCCGCGAACGCGTCCTGACCGATCGGGTTCACGCCATCCACGCGTTGCTGGGCCGTCGTCGGCAGGAGCACGCCGAAGAAGGGTGATGAGTCGTGCGAGCCAAGGCCAACCAGCGTGCCGTTGCGGTCCGTCACCGAGGCGCGCAGGAACGGTGCACCGTCAGTGCCGATGACCGGCGCCATCGGCGTGCTGGCGAACGAATCGAAATTGGCCAGTCGCGCTCCGGGAAAGACCGATTGCAGCGGCTGGTCGGTGCTGCGCGCGATCGCATCGTCGAAGTAGCGCCCCATCACCTCGTTCCAGCGCGCGATGCGTGCAGGGTCCATGCCGCGCAAGTCCTCGAAGCCGAGCTCACGCGCGAGGCCGATCCAGCGGGGATCGTTGTCGAGCGATGCGAACCGAGGATCCCACGCGAACCCGCGTTCGTAGTCGAGCACGAGCACATCGACGGTCGCGCCAGCGCGCTTGATGCCGGCGAGGATGGAGTTCACGCGCTGCGCGGTGGCCTCGATGCCGTGATCCATGAACGGGCTGCGGATCTCCGTGGGCTTGCCGTCGGGCGTCTGGATCCGATCGAGCGGGTGATCGGCAAGTTCGTAGAGCACATCCCAGAAGCACAGCACACGCTGGCCTTCGGGGCGCTGCAACAGTTGCTGCGCGATCGCCGCTGGATCGCTGGCCACCGGGCTGCCCGGCAA
>JAGWXC010000106.1 GCA_018970045.1 Planctomycetota bacterium
ACACCATCGAGCCCGGGGCTGACCGCCGGCTGCGTGATGGTGGTGGCAGTGTCGAGGGGGAACCGAGTCGGGTCGGCAGGGTTGCCGAACGTCTCGCCAAGCAGCAGGTTCGAATCGCCGTAGTACGGCGTCGCCAGCGCGGAGGGGTCGTACGGGTTGCCCTGATCGAAGGCGGACAAGCCCGGAATCGGGCCCGGGACCGCGAGCGCCGGATTGATGGCGTAAATGGATCGGGCGGCCGACGCAGGATCCCACGCCTGCTCCGGTTCGGGACCGGGAACGACCACCGAGGTCAAGTCGGAGAAGTAGTCGCGGGTGATGAAGCAGTCCGGGATCGTCAGCGCACTCGCGGCGCAGTCGGCGTCCCAGGAGATCGAGCAGCACAGGTAATTCACGGCGCAGACGACGGCGCAGCAATTGGGTTCCTTCGAACCATTGAGCGCGCCAGCAGACTGCAGGGCGTGGTGCTGAAGTCGGCCGGCCGTGAAGGTCGACCACGAGCCGCCGCCCGTTGAAGGATCAGCCTGGCCCGGCGGGCCGCCGGTCACGTTGCCGCAGGTCTGGAAGAACGTCGCCGGACCATTCGGCGGCGCGCACAGGAAGTTGGACATCGTCAGGCAGCCCCAGTCCCAGACCGCGATGCCGCCCGCGCAGACGGGGGTTCCGATGCAGGCATCAGCCCCCGGATTGGTGGAGTACCACTCGTTGATCAGGTCAATGCACCCAGCGATGGCGCCGCCGCCTTGGAGACCGCCGCAGTTGTCGCATCCCGCATCCGGGTAGGGTGGGAAGATGTTCGCGTTGGCGCACTCGGCGTCGAACAGGTCGCTGCACTCGCCAGGAGGCGTCGGGCACTGCGATTGATTGACCCGCGCCTCGATCTCGACGAGATCGACCATGGCCAGCCCCTGGAGGTAGCTCGCGGTGCTGAGCAGGTCGCCCTTGCACTGGATGGCGATCCAGTCCGACAGGTCGCGCGACCAGCGGCCGGAACGACGGCGAGCGCGCTCACGGAGTTCGGCGGTCTGCGCTGGGGTCAGGTCCACCAGCGACGAGTACGACGCGCCGAGGGTGTCGAGTGCATCACGCAGGTCGGTCAGGTCCATGCCCGTGCGGCTGGTCAATTCGCCGTCTTGGCCGAAGCGCGGGGCGGTGATGCTGTACTCGGGCTTCACACGGACCAGCACTCGGCCGGTCGCGACGCTGCGGCCGGTGCGCGGATCAGTCGGAACCGAGAGGCTGGTTGGACCGGGTGCGGCCTTGCCACGGCCAGCGGCCGGACGGACCTGGGCGTGCGCCACGCTGGGCTCAAGGGCGACCGAGGCGATGAGCGCAGCCAAGAGGCTCGCGTGGGGCACAAAGCGGAAGATCATCGGTACATGCTCCGTGGGGTCGATGGCACAGAACCCGCAGTGGCGGGCCATCAGACCAGTCTAGACCACAATTCGGGCCGTCACAACCGAGAATCAGGCCTTGGAGGCAGTCGCTTTGAGCACGCGATGACCGATGTCCGATCGGAAGAACGCGCCCGGGAACTCGATGCATCGGGCGGCCTGGTTGGCCAGGGTCTGCGCACGCTCGAGGCTCGCTGCCAACGCGGTCACGCCCAGCACTCGGCCACCGTTGGTGATGAGCGTGCCATCCTTGCGCCGGGCTGTCCCGGCGTGGAAGACGGCAACCTCTTCGCCATCGCTTGCGCAAGCTTCCGCCGCCGAGATGCCTGTGATGGGGTCACCCTTGCGCGGGGTGCCGGGGTAGCCCTCGGCACACACGGCAACGCACACCGCCACACGCTGGTCGAAGGTGAACGACGCCTCGTCGAGCGAGCCGGTGGCGCAACGCCAGAGGGTTGCGACAAGGTCCCCCTGGAAGCGCATCATCAGCGGCTGCGTCTCAGGATCACCGAAGCGTGTGTTGAACTCGAGCACCTTGGGCCCGGCGGGGGTCAGCATCAGGCCTGCATAGAGCACTCCCCGGAACGGAATGCCATCGCGCTTGAGCGCGTCAACCGTGGGAACCAGCACCTCCCGCACGACGGCGTCCATCGTGGTCTCGTCGGCAAGCGGCGTCGGGCAGTAGGCACCCATGCCGCCGGTGTTGGCCCCTGTGTCGCCCTCGCCGACCTGCTTGTGGTCCTGGCATGGTTCGAGCAGGCTGATCGTGCTGCCATCGACGAGTGCAAGCACGGAAAGCTCCTGCCCATCGAGCTTTTCCTCGACCACGATCTTCATGCCCGCGTCGCCGAACTCCTTTGCTCCCATCATGCGACGGATGACGGCAGCAGCCTCGCCGCCCCGATCGCACACGACCACGCCCTTGCCGGCGCAGAGACCCGCCGCCTTGACGACCATCGGTTGGTCGCGTGCGAGCGCGTAATGCAGCGCCGCGTCCATCGACGTGAATGACTTGCCCTCGGCAGTGGGCACGCTCGCTTGCCGCATGAGGTCCTTGGCGAAGGCCTTGTCGCTCTCCAAGCGCGCTCCCGCCTGCACGGGGCCGAAGACCGGCACGCCCGTGGTGGCGATCGCATCGGCGAGTCCCGCCTCGAGCGGTGCCTCGGGCCCGATCACGACGAGGCCGATCCTTTCCTTGCCGAGCCACTGCAGGAAGTGGAAGTTCCTCGTGGCCGCCACGTCTTCAGGACAGACCTTGCACAGCGCTTGGATCCCTGGGTTGGCGGTCTTCTCGCACCAGAGTTCACCCAACCGCCGCGAGCCGCGCATGCGCCACGCGAGGGCATGCTCACGACCACCGGAACCGACGAGCAGCACATTGATGCGATCAGGCAGGGCCTCGGCCATGGGTCGAGTGTAGTGGTCACGCCGCGGCAGCCGGGCCTTCGTGCTAGCCTTCGAACCCCGGAGTCTTCACCATGGTTCGAGTCCTCGCCATCGTCGCCTGCCTCGTCGCGCCCGCAGCTGCCTTCGCGCAGGATGGCGCCGACCTTCTCAAGCAACTCAACGGCACCCTGGCCAAGGCCAGCGCCGACAAACTCAGCTGGAAGCCGGTTCTTGAGGCGTGGGCAGCCATGTCTGCACCGCCCTGCGCCGCCGATGCCGGCTGCGGGCAGGACTCGATCTGGCCCGGGATGAAGGAGTGGTCCAAGTTCGCCGATTGGGCGAAGGCCAACCCGGGGATGGGCAAGGCGCTGATCCAGGCGCAGGCTGCGCTCGCGTGGGGCATGCCCTACGGGGATGCCACGCTCCCTGCGGGGCTCAAGGGCAAGGGCGTCGCGGTGATGCTGGGTGACGGCGACCACCTGGTCAACATGAAGGTCGGGTACCTGTCGGCGCTGCGCACCGTTGGCCAGTACGTGACGGCAGAGCAGTACCGGCTCTGCGACGAGGGCAAGTTCAAGGAGGGCTTCGAGCTCGGCGTGGCCTACCTGCGGCTGCTGCGGCAGGTGTGTGACCAGTCCTTGCTCGCCGAAAAGCTGTTCGGCATGGAGCAGTTGTCGCAGGCGCTTTCGATCCAGCGCGACATGCTCTGGCGGTATCGCGACAAGGCGCCCGCGGCCGTGCTGCGTGAGGTTGCGCTGAAGGGCTATCCGTTCCTCGGCACCGGTGACAGCGAGCGCATGCGGCGCCTGCTGCTGCCGGAGGGCGACCGCCTGGTCGTGGCCGCACAACTTGCCCGGGGGTTCGACGATGCCGGTCAGCCCGATGCTGATCGCTTCGCCGCGGTCTTCGGGGCGGATCCTGCCCACGCGAGCCCGATGCAGCGTTTCGGCGAGGAGAAGATGTGGAAGCGCGTGGCGGAAGTCCACGGCAGCCGGGAAGCCAGTGAAGAAAAGCTGCAGGCGATCTACGACGACTGGTGGCGCCGTTGGCGCATGCGCCCATATGGCAATCCGATCTTTGAGTTGCCGACCGAAACGAGCCGTCTCAATCCCGTGAAGTATGCGGCTGTCTCCAAGCTGCTCCAGGACCTGACCAAGGCCTTCGATGCCCGCAACGTGCTGATCGCGAACGCCAATGGCACGGCCTTTGCCGCTGCGGTGGTGGCGCGCTATCGCGCGGATCAGGGGCGTTGGCCGCAGAAGCTGGAGATCGCGATCCAGGCCGACTACATGAAGACGAAGATGAACCTCGATCCCTACGACAAGGGATACAAGGGCTTCGAGTACCGGGCGGTTGCCAAGGCCAAGCCCGTCGACGCCGCTGCGGGCCGCATCGAGGCGCCGGGAGTCCTCATCTTCGCCAAGGGCATCGATCACGAGAGCAACGAGGCTGCCACCCACACCGACGACGGCTCCAAGGGCGACATCCTCATCTGGCCGCCCGTGCGCGAACTCGCGCGCGAGCAGGGACTGCTCGGCTCCTGAAGCCGGCACAGGAACAGCACCATGCACGACGGCATCGAGAAGGTGGTCATCATCGGCAGCGGACAGGCAGGCTGGACCGCAGCGATCTACGCGGCGCGCGCGAGCCTTTCGCCAGTGGTGTACGTCGGCGTCCCGGCGTCGAATCCCGCACCGGTCCTGCCGGGTGGGCAGCTCATGATGACGACCGAGGTCGAGAACTACCCGGGCTTCCCGCATGGCGTGACCGGCCCCGAGATGATGCAGAAGTTCCAGGAGCAGGCTGAGCGGTTCGGGACGCGCGTGGTCGGCGACGACATCGTGCACTGCGACTTCTCGCAGCGCCCCTTCACGCTGAAGACCGGTGACGGCAAGGTCGTCCGCGCGCACTCGGTCATCATCGCCACGGGAGCGACCGCGAACTGGCTTGGCCTGAAGAACGAATTGCACCTGGCGCAGACCGGCGGCGGCGTGAGCGCGTGCGCGGTCTGCGACGGTGCGCTGCCGATCTACCGTGGCGCCACGGTCGCGGTCGTCGGTGGCGGCGACACCGCGATGGAGGAGGCGAGTTACCTGACCAAGTTCGCCGGCAAGGTGCTCATCATCCACCGCCGCGACAGCTTCCGCGCCAGCAAGGCGATGCAGGAGCGCATCCTCAAGGATCCCAAGGCGGAAGTGCTCTGGAACAAGGTCGTCGTCGATGTGATCGGCGAGAAGCGCATCGAGGCGGTCGAACTCGAGGACACCGTGACCAAGGAGCGTTCGCGCGTTGCCGTGGGCGGTCTCTTCATCGCCATCGGTCACTCGCCCGCGACGAAGTTCCTGCAGGGGACCGGCCTGGCCTTCGATGACAAGGGCTACGTGGCGCTGGCCACCCGTTCGAGCGCGACCAACATCGACGGTGTCTTCGCCGCAGGCGACGTGGCTGACCCCACCTATCGCCAGGCGGTCAGCGCCGCCGGCATGGGCTGCCAGGCGGCGATCGATTGCGAACGCTGGCTCGCCGCGATGGGCGTGCACTGACGTCGCATGGGTGCCTCCCCGACATCGACCCGCACGAAGGACCGATGGGTCACGTTCGGATCGCTCGTCGCCATGGTGCTCGGTGCGTTCCTCGGTGAGTGGATCCACCGCAACGGCGGCAGCGCCAACGGCTTTGCCTTGGCGGGCGAGATGCTGGTGGTGCGTCCGTTGCTGCTGCTCGTGGTCCCGCTCATCCTGCTGAGCGTGATCGGTGGTGCCGCGAGCCTCGGCGCCACCGGCCGGCTCGGACTGCTTGGTGGCGCCACGCTCGCGTTCTTCATCTCGACAATGGCCATCGCTGCGGCGCTCGGTGCGCTGCTGGTCTCATGGTTCGCGCCCGGTTCGGGCATCGATCCCGCCGCCGCAGCCGCACTGAAGGCAGCACCCGCTGCGCTGCCTGCTGCTGCCACGACCGGCGAGGTCGGCTCGCTCCAGGATGCCTGGCGCTCGATCCTCTTCCAACTGGTGCCGAAGAACGTGTTTGGCGAGATGGTGGCTGCGCGCCCCTTGGGCCTGATCACCTTCAGCATCCTCATTGGGCTTGGGCTCTCGGCGATCGGTGATGCCGGTCGCACGGCGCTCGAGGTCATCGAGGGGCTGAATCAGGCGCTGATGCGGGCCATTGGCTGGGTGCTCTGGGTGCTCCCGATCGGCGTGCTCGCGCTCGTGACGTCCAGCGTGGCGCGCGCGGGCTTCGATGCGCTCTCCGGATCGCTCGGTTCGTACATGCTCGTCGTGATCGGTGGATTGCTGCTTCACGCGCTCGTCGTGCTGCCGCTGCTCATGGGGCTCCTCGGTGGGGGCAACCCGTACGCGTTCCTCTGGAAGGTCCGTCGCGCACTCGTGACGGCGTTCAGCACCAGTTCGAGCAGCGCCACGCTGCCGGTCACGATGGAAGCCTGCGAGTCGGCAGGCTGCAGCCGCCGTGCCACGCGCTTCGTCTGCCCGCTCGGGTCGACCCTGAACATGGATGGCACCGCGCTCTACGAGGCGGTTGCGGTCGTCTTCCTGTGCCAGCTCTTCGGGATCGCGCTCGGCGGAGCTGAACTCGCCGTGGTGGTCGTCACCGCCACGCTGGCCGCGGTCGGCGCGGCTGGCATCCCGAGCGCGGGGCTGGTGACGATGGTGCTCGTCGTGCAGGCCGTGAACGCGAGCCTGGGCAACGATCCTGCGCGCAGCCTGCCGATCGAGGCGATCGGCATCATCATCGGCGTCGACCGCATCCTCGACATGGTCCGCACGATGGTCAACGTGCAGGGCGACATGATCGGGGCTCGGCTGCTCACCCGGCTCGCGCCGGATTGAGCGGGCGTTCGATCGTCGCGTGATGGCGCGGTACAGTGCCCTCCAGCGCATGAAGGTCTCGAGCATCGAATCCATCGCCCGCGTGCTGAACGATGCCAAGGTGCCCTTCGTGATCGTTGGCGGGGTCGCGGTGGTTGCGCACGGATACGGCCGTCAGACCCAGAACCTGGATCTGGTCATGCCACTCGATCCTGCAACGCTCCGTCGTGCGTTCGCTGCGCTTGGCACGCTGGGGTTCCATCCGCGCATCCCGGTCACGGTGGAGGACCTTGCCGACCCAGACACCCGTGAGCGCTGGTATCGCGATCATGGCATGGTCGTGCTGGCCTTCCACAGCGAGCAGCATGCTGAAACACCCATCGATCTCTTCGTGCGCGAACCGTTCGACGTGATGCAGGAGCACTCGCTCGCGGCTGTCGCCGAAGTTGCACCGGGCGTTCCGATGCACATTCTCCGTCTCGCTGCCCTCCTTGCGATGAAGCGCTCTGCCGGGCGCGAGCAGGATCGAGCGGACGTCGCTGAACTCTCACGCCTGCACGGGCTCGACCATGCCTGACGGCGCCAAGAGTGGCTCCAAGGAGTGTGACCGACGATCCGAGCGCGGCATTGACTGGTCCCTGACCACCTTCGACGGTCTGCGCCGCGCGCAGCACCGCGACTTCATGGGCCTGAGCCTTCGGGCCAAGCTCGAACGGCTCGAGCAGATGGCCGAGGTCGCTGAACGCGTTCGGCTCAGGCCTTCGGCGGCAGCGCCTGACGCACGTGCAGTTCCTGCAGTTGCGCCAGATCGACCGGGCCAGGCGCCTCGATCATGAGGTCGCCGCCGGATTGCGTCTTCGGGAAGGCGATCACATCGCGGATGTTGTCAGTGCCCACGATGTGCATGACCAGGCGATCCAGGCCGAACGCGATGCCGCCGTGCGGGGGTGCGCCATGGCGCAGCGCGCCGAGCAGGAAGCCGAACTTGGCGTTCGCATCCTCGGCGGTCAGGCCGATGAGCTTGAAGACGCGCTCCTGCACGTCCATGCGGTGGATGCGGATCGATCCGCCCGCGATCTCGCTGCCGTTGAGGACGAGGTCGTAGCCAGCGCTCAGGCACGCACCGGGATCGCTCTCGAGGATGCCGAACTGGTCGGGGTTGGGGCTCGTGAAGGGGTGGTGCAGCGCGACCCAGCGCTTGCCGTCGTCGTCCCACTCGAACATCGGGAAGTCGATCACCCACAGGAAGTTCCAGCGTCCCTCGGGGATCAGGCCCAGGTCGCCCGCGAGCTTGAGGCGCAGTTCGCCCATGGTCTTGGTGGCGACCTCCCAGGTGTCGCAGGCGAAGAGCACGGCATCACCGACCTGCAGGCCGAGGCGCTCGATGAGCCGATCCTTGATGGGCTCGAGGAACTTGGCGATGCCGGTCTCGAGGCCGTTGGCCGTGAGCTTCACCACCGGCACGCCGCCGGCCTTGAAGGTCTTGACCCACTCGGTGTAGCCGTCGGTCATCTTGCGCGTGAGCTTCTCGGCGCCGCCCGGGACGCGGATGCACTTGACCACACCCTTGCGGCCGGCGGCGCTGCGCTTGGCGAGCGCTTCCTGGAAGACCTTGAAGTCGCAAGCCGCTGCGAGATCCGACACGTCATGGATGTGCAGGTCGAAGCGGGTGTCGGGGCGGTCGATGCCGTAGCGCTCCATCGCCTCGGCGTAGGTCATCATCGGCACCTGGCCGATGTCGTACTGGAAGAGCTCCGTCCAGAGACCGCGCACGAAGCCGGTCATCATCGACATCACGTCCTCGCGCTCGACGAAGGACATCTCGAGGTCGATCTGGCTGAACTCGGCCTGGCGGTCGGCACGTGGATCCTCGTCGCGCAGGCAGCGGCAGATCTGCATGTAGCGGTCGCAGCCCGCGACCATCAGGATCTGCTTGAAGAGCTGCGGGCTCTGGGGCAGCGCGTA
>JAGWXC010000107.1 GCA_018970045.1 Planctomycetota bacterium
ATCGATGCCTTCTGCGGCCAGCAGCTTGCGCACGTGCAGCTCATGGGTCGGATTCCGCCAAGCGTGCAGCAGGCAGATCGCCACCGCTCCCACGCCGGTCTCGCGCGCAAGGCGAGCGCACTCGCGGATCTGGTCATGATCGAGCGGTTCGAGTTCATTGCCGGCCGCGTCCAATCGGCCGCGCAGGCCCATGACGAAGGCATGCGGCGGCGGGTCGCGCACGATGCGAAGCGCAAAGAGATCGGGTCGCCGCTGATCGCCGATGCGAAGGAGATCCTCGTGGCCGTCGTTCGTCAGGAAGAGGACGGGCGTCACCGCGCCTTCGAGCAGTGCATTCGTGCCGCGGGTCGTCCCCAGGCGCACGTCCATCGCCGGCAGTCGCTGCCAGAGCGTCGTGTGGGTCAAGAGGTGCGCGGCGAGCGCCGGGGAGCTGCGCCGCGGATCGATGATCGCCGGGCAGGGGACGCCGCGCGGCCACGCCGAAGGGATCGGCTGCACCAGCCGAAGCAGGCGACGGCCGTCGGCGGTGGGTTCATCACGATCGATGAGCAGGGCATCGGTGGAGGCTCCGTGCAGCACGCTGATCGTGGTGCGATCGAGGAAGCGCGCGAGCTTCGGGATCCCCGGCAGCTCGGCCACGACCCCGGCGTCGCTGACGGTGATCGTTGCCCTGATGAGGCCGCTTGACAGCACTTTCGCCGAGTGCACCGATCCATCCGGCGCGACCGCCACGGCATCCGTGAACGTGCCACCGACATCAAGCGCAATCTGCCAAGGACGGGTCATGGGGATCTGATTCGAGGCGCTGGCTAGCGAAGATCATTCGGGGAGAGACCCGTGGCCTTGGCCAATCGGGCGAGCATGCGAGGACCAACCTCATCTTGGTCATGGAAGGCGAAGGTCACATCAGGCCAGCCGGGTCGCGACAAGGTGCGATGGGATCCGCTTTGGCGCTTGATGGTCCAGCCAAGTCGAAGGAGTGCGGCCAAGACACGCTTGGCCTTCATGCTGGGCCACTGCGTCATGCCGCACGGAACGTAATGGTCAGGACATCCTTCGGGAACTCGTCGTGCTCAATCCGCTCAGCCACCACGCGAAGCGCAAGAGCCTGCACGTGGGAACGCGCCTGTTGGGCAGTCTCGCCATAGGCCATGGTGCCCGGAAGAGATGGGATCTCGGCGATCCAGCGTCCGTCATCTTCGCGCTCGAACTCGATGGTGAAATCCATGCTTGCTCCAAGGGGAAGTGTACGGTTTGTGGGCACCGATCTCGAACACTCGGGGAAAGTTCGGTTCATCGGGCTGGTACCTCCTCAGGACCACCACAGCGCCGTCTCGTAGACTCTCGGTATGGGCCTCGGACTGGACCTGATCTACGGAGGGGCGGCGCTCCTCAGCAGCCCGGTCTGGGTGACCACGATGGCCGCGCGCGGCAAGCTGCGCACCGACTGGCCTGCGCGGCTGGGCCGTTGCGACCCATGGCCCCGCACCCGCCGAGATGGCCAATTCGTGCCGCGGGTCCTGATCCACGCGGTCAGCGTGGGCGAGGTCAACGCCGTGCGGGAGCTCGTCGCAGATCTCGCGCGGGATCACGAGGTCGCCGTCAGCGTGACCACCGATACCGGGATCACCCGCGCACGCAGCGTCTTTGGTTCACCGGTGCGGGTCGTGCGATACCCCTTCGATTTCTCCGGCGCCGTGCGTAGCGTGCTCGATGCAGTGCAGCCCGATGCCGTGGCCCTGGCTGAGCTCGAACTCTGGCCGAACTTCACGCAGGCGTGCGAGCGCCGAGGCATCCCGATCGCGATCGTCAATGGCCGGCTGTCTGAGCGTTCGTTCCGCCGCTCCCTCAAGGTCCGTCCGCTGCTTACGCCCATGTTCCGCCGAGTGGCTGCGGTCGGAGCCCAGACCGATGAGTATGCCGCGCGCTTCCGCGCCATGGGCGTGGCGCACGAGCGCGTGCAGGTCGTGGGCACCATGAAGTGGGACACCGCGCGCATGGCCGACACGGTCGAGGGCGCCGATGCGCTCGCCGCTGCGCTGGGCATCGACCGATCGAAGCCGCTCGTCGTGGCGGGCTCGACCGAGCCGCTTGAGCACGCCCTTCTGCGCGACGCCGTGCCGGCGGGCGTGCAACTCCTGTGCGCACCGCGCAAGCCCGAGTGGTTCGAGGATGCCGCGCGCGACCTCGCCGGCTGCGCGCGTCGATCGACGGGTGCGTGCGGCAGTGCGACCGGTCGCTTCCTCCTCGACACGATCGGGGAGCTCCGCATGGCGTATGCGCTGGC
This sequence comes from Planctomycetota bacterium, assembly GCA_018970045.1. Taxonomy (GTDB): domain Bacteria; phylum Planctomycetota; class Phycisphaerae; order Phycisphaerales; family SM1A02; genus SYIB01. The sequence continues at coordinate 2,288 of JAGWXC010000107.1, forward strand.
CGATGTCGTCGTCGTCGGGCGGAGCTTCGGTGAACTCCACGGCAGCGACATGATTGAACCGGTTGCGCTCGGCAAGGCCACGGTCATCGGTCCACGCTGGGGCGATTTCGCTGAACCTGGGCAGGCTTTGTTGGCGGCCGGCGGCTTGCAGCAGGTGGAGCGGGGAACTCTGGCCGCGGCACTCTCTGGCCTCCTCAACGATCCGGCGCATCGCGCGCGCATGGCGCAGGCGGGGCGTGCGGTGATCCGCGCACGGCAGGGGGCCACGGCACGCAACGCAGCGATGGTCCGGGCGGCGCTGGCCGCGCGGCAGGGGAGCACCGCTCATGCGCGAGGGTGACCTGCACGCGCTGATCGCGGCCGCGAACGAACGCCTGCCCAAGGGCGTCCTGATTCCACCGGGCGATGACATGGCGCAGGTGGCCGTCGCCGGCGGCAGCGTGCTCGTGGCGTGCGATCAAGTGATCGAAGGCCGGCACTTCGTCCCGAACACCTCGATCGACCTCATCGCGCGCAAGGCGATCGCCCGCAACGTGAGTGATGTTGCGGCGATGGCCGGGCGGCCGCTCGCGTGCCTCTGCGCGGCCACGCTGCCGAGCGATCTGCCTGAGTCCGCGGTGCGTGCGCTCACGGCGGCGCTGCAGCGTCACGCCGACGACTTCGGTTGCCCGCTCGTGGGTGGCGACACGAGCTGGCATGGCGAGCCCGGTCATCCGTTGCAGCTGTCGATCACGATCCTGGCGCTCCCGCACGCCACCGGCCGCGTGGTGCGGCGGGATCAGGCCCAGGACGGTGATGCCGTGGTGGTTTCAGGTGCGCTTGGTGGATCGTTCGGCGCCGATGGCCTTGGCCGCCATCTTCGGTTCGAGCCGCGGGTCCGCCTGGCGCGCGAACTCGTCGATCACTTCGGTGACCGGCTGGGCGCCATGATCGATGTGAGCGATGGACTGGGTCGGGATCTCGACCGCGTGGCGCGTGCAAGCGGCGTGGCGGTGCTTGTGGAAGGTGACCGGATCCCGGTGCAGGGGGGCTGCACGCTCGACCAGGCCCTGCGCGATGGCGAGGACCACGAGCTGGCGTTCACGCTTCGCGCGGAAGCAGCCGAGGACTTGCCCGAAACCATGGCCGGCGTGCCGCTGACCGTCATCGGCAGGGCGCGCGCCGCGGGCGAGTTGCACCAGGTCGGAGCACGGGTCTTCCTGGCGGGCGCTTGGCACGCCATGGGCTCGATGGGCTGGGAGCACGGCCCGAGCTCGGGCGCGTAGCCTTCGGCCATGACTGCCGTGCAGGATGCGATCGTCAAGACCGCTGAGGAAACCGAGCGAGTGGCCGCCGAGCTGGCGCGCACGCTGCGCCCGGGTGATGTCGTGGCGCTCGACGGTGAACTGGGCAGCGGCAAGACGAGCTTCGTGCGTGGCCTGGCTGGCGGCCTTGGGTGCGAGGGCGTGGTGAACAGCCCGACCTTCGTGCGCATGCAGCACTACGCCGGCGATGGCGGCGAGCTCGTGCACATCGATGCCTATCGGTTCGAGGGCGAGGCCGACCTGGCGCAACTGGGCTGGGATGAGCTCCTCGATGGACGGCGTGCCGTGATCGCGATCGAGTGGGCGGCCCGCATCGCGCACGCGCTTCCGGAGCGACGGGTCGACGTCACGCTGGCCTACGCCGACGATGATGCGCGCCTGATCCGCATCAGGGATCGCCGCCACGAGACGGCGACCAAGGCCTGTGGCGTCTGTGGGCAGAACATGCCTGCGGGTGCGACGGGTGCCTTCTGCAGCGACCGATGCCGCGGTGCCGACCTGCGGCGCTGGCTCGATGGCGTGTACGCGATCGGCAGCATTCCCGAAGATCAGGACGAGTGAACCACCATGGCTGACATCGAGGTACCGAAGGACGCGAAGGACAGCAACGAGCGCAAGGTCGGCGTGGCGATCGCCGTGCTGGCGATCGTGCTCGCCGTCGTCGCCACGCTGGGCACGAACCAGGACAACGAGAAGCTGGCGCAGGAGGTCAGCGCCGCCAACGGCTACGCCTGGTACCAAGCGAAGCGGATCCGCGTGGCGCTGAATGAATCGACGCTGGATGAGCTGGCGATCGACGAGCTGGCATCGCCCACGCCCGAGCAGCGTGCCGCCATGACGGCGCTGCGTGGCCGGCTCGAGGCGAAGAACGCCGAGTACAAGCAGGAAAACGAGGAGATCCTGAAGCAGGCCGATGCGGCCAAGGCCGCGGCGCAGGATGCCGACGAGCGTGGCAATCGCTACGACCAGGCCGAGGTCATGCTGCAGGTCTCCATCGTGCTCTGTTCGATCACGCTGCTCACGGGCGGCCGCGGGTTCCTGGCGGTCGGGCTGCTGACGGCGGGCGGCGGCATGGTGGCTGCCGTCCTCGCGTGGTTCAGCTGAGCGGCGGCGCGCCGATTTGGCTCACGCCGTCGGGTCGTTGGCCTGGCGCTGGCCCTCGGGGCTGACCGCGTAGATCTGGAACTTGTGTCCCACGGGCGACCAGCCGAGCTGACGGCAGATGCGGTCGCGCAGCGCGGTGAGTTCGCCGCTCTGGAACTCGACGAGCCGGCCGGTCTTCATGCAGACCATGTAGTCGCGCGGCTCCTTGCCGTAGATGAGCTGGTAGTGCGCCTGCTTGGAGTCGAAGAGCGCCTGCGTGATGATGCCCGCGTCCTGCAGCAGCTTGATGGTGCGGTAGAGCGTGGCCTTGCTCACGCGGTGCCCGCGCTGGCGCATCGAGAGCAGCAGCTCCTCGACCTCGAAGAGTCCGTCGCGCGCGATGATCGCGTCGAGCACGTCGGCGCGCTCGACCGTGTACTTCAGGCCCTTGGTGCGCAGGAACCGCCGGAAGACGCTGCACAAGGGGGCCATGGCCGGGCCGCCGGCCGCTGCGCCCGGCAACGATGCCGGCACGGCGTGGCTGGTCGCGGATGGTCCTGGGCGAGGCATGGGAGGAATGGTAGGTCGTGGATCACGAATCGATCGCATCGATGAGCGCGGTCACGATCGGGGTCGTCGCTGGATCGAGGCCGGGGATGCACGCCTTCAACTCGCGCTGCACCTGCCGCGCCGATGAGACAACCAGGCGATCGTCATCGCTGAAGCCGAGCGCACCGACCTTGGCGAGCTCGCGAAGGTGGCCGATCAGGAGCGCGTAGATGCGGCTCCATGGCACGGTGATGATCGAACCTGGTTCGCAGCGAAGCACGTGGTGCCACGGCCGGGGATCGAGCAGCGTGCAGAAGCCTCGATCGAGCGTGGCGAGCCCCGCATGCTCCCATCGACTCGCCACCTCGGCGATGGATCGATAGGACGCGCCGGTCGACTCGGCAACGTCACGGCACCGTACGCCGCGAGGATGCCCGAGCAGCTCGACCATGAGGAAGGCCGCGAGACCGTTTCCAAGGACATCACGAGCTCGCACATGCACGGCAGCCGCCGATGACGCGGCCTGACCCACATGGCGCCGGGTGGTCGCTGGCGTTGCGGCAAGGCATGCAGCAAGGGCGTTGCGGCGTGGTTGTTCGGCAACATCGTCAGCAGAGCGTCGGCTGATCATGGTCAGCCGCTGGTTGATGATGAGCGAGCGATGGTCGGCGCACCACGCGTGAACGCCCTCGATCAAACGGAGCTCGCGATTGGCGAACTCGAGCGAGCACCAGATGAGCGCTTCAGGATCGATGACCTCGAGTGGCTGGGGCCAGGCGCGCGACGCAAACGGAACGCCAAGCTCGCGCCACTGCGCATGCAGCGCATCGAGCAGCGTCTCGCGAAGCCGCGTCTCACGGGAGGTTGTAGGCGAGCTGTCCATGGCGGTTGCTTGACAAGGCTGAGGCGCATGTTATAACAAACGTATGACTCAGCTCAAGGTCACCGCCATCGGAAACTCGATCGGCATCATTCTCCCAAAGGAAGTCGCCACGCGTTTGAGGGTGTACAAGGGCTCCGCGCTCTTCGTGACTGAGACGCCGCGCGGGATCGAGTTGACGCCGTATGACCCGGAGTTCGACAAGCAGGTTGAAGCCGGACGACGTGCCATGCAGCGCTACAAGAACGCGCTCCGAAAGCTTGCGGAGTAAGCATGATCAAGAAGGCCACGCCGCGCGGTGGTCGCCGCCGGAAACTAAGGTTCTTGACGGTTGATGCGATCGTCGCGCTCCATGCTGAATCAATCACCGCGTTCGGTGGCGAAACAGGAATCAGGGATGTCGGCGGACTCGAGTCGGCCATTGCTCGGTGCAGGACCCGATGGGAGTACGAACCCCAGTCAACGATCGCCGAGTTGGCCGGGGCCATTGGGTTCGGGCTCGCCATGAATCATCCGTTCGTGGACGGCAACAAGCGCATCGCGCTGATCGCTGTGGTGACATTCTTGGACCTCAACGGTCACGAGCTGACGGCCAGTGAGATCGAGGCGTATGCGACGTTCCTGGGCGTCGCCGCAGGCAAAGTGTCGGAGGACGCACTGGCAGCGTGGATCACGTCGAACAGCGCTCAGGCGCGAGGGATCCGGGGCCCCAACCGCCCATAATATGTGTTATGTAAAATCAAGTCGACTGATCGGTTCTGCGGATTTGGGGGCCCCGACGGGCTGCCCGTCTCAACGGAGCGCCTCTCGCTCGTTCGGCACTCATGTCTTAGTGGTTCTCTGGTGCTGCCCGATGAACCCGATGAGAACCTTCTCCTCGACATCCAGCCACTTGAACGCGATCCGGACCGTCTCCTCGGGTCTCTTGCTCTTTCCAGAGCCGATGTGCTCGCGCACCTCGTGTTTCTGGCCTGCATGCGAGCACTCGTACCAATTCGAATAGATACCGACTGTTGTATCGCTTTGGCCGCCCTTCCAGAACCACCACGCTCCACAGGTCCCCTTGATGGACAGATCGAGATCGGCGCAGCCCGTGATGCCGAGCTTGGCGTCGCGGTAAGTGGTGGCCAGCCAACGCAGTCCTATCGCTACTTCGCTCGGGCTCGTGTACGCCGTACATCGATCGGACCGGCTGTTGAGCGCGAAGACGAGCTGGCTAGAAAAGTTCGTTTCGGCCCAATCGACGGCTTCGCCGACTGAATGTGGAACAAACTCCATCTCTTGCGGGTTAGACTGCCCGCCTTTTTCAGTTTGGGATTGGGTTCGCCAGTAGTTCTTTTCAACTTCGAGTCTGTCTGCGCGCACTCGCTGCTGATTACGTTCATCAATTGCAATGCGAAGTTGGTCTGTCAGCCGGAGGTTTTCTGACTCAAAGAGCTTGAGCAGTTCGTCTGGATTGCCTTCCGATCTCGCTCGCGCCATCTCACGGCGCATGTCATGCTCCGCTTCCAGGCGCTCAACCGTCTGCCAGTCGATGTACCGAAGATGCAGACGATGTAAAGCGAGATCGGAGATGCGCCCCAGAAGCATCGCCTTGAACCCCACGCCGCCGTTTTGAGTGTCGTCATGCTCGCGAATCAATTCAGGGCGCCAGACCCGGTGCATGTTGGGTGGATCCGTAGCGCTCAAGCCAGGCCAGTACAGCCGCACTGCGCCGTCCCAGCAGTTCAGATTTGGTGGAAGGGACTCCGCGAGCTTTCGAGACGGAAAACGGTTCTGAGCTACGATGACAGAGGCGACGCCCGCGAGCCAATCCCCTAGTTCTTCAGCATCTGCGACAGGACAATCTGTATCGTTCCGACAACTCACGAAGACGATGGGGTAGCGGCGTTGCGGATCGTAGATCTCTTCCAAGAACCCACGAATCGAATCCGGAGTGGATTCGAGAATGCGGATCGCCGGGCCGACCGGATATCTGCACCCGAATTCTCGGATCGCGGCAGGGACGATGCGTGGCCGCGTACGGGGGCGGATGATGGGTCGCAGTGGTGCGTGCTCTGAGGTGGCGATGTGATTACCGACAGAGAGCCACGCAGTGCCCTGCTCGACAGCTAGGCCGATGTCGGTCATCCAGGTCAGCGACGCATCTGTATTGTCTCGGACTCGGTGTCGCATGGCCCACACGAACCCCGCGGGGAGGTCGAGTAACTTCGACTCAACGGACTGCGTCGCATCTTCCCAACAGTGACCAGTCTCAAGCCTTTTCGTTTCGGCGAGGGGGATGTTGCGCCACTCGCCGCAGAGTTGGGCAAGTCTCTCGATGGCGCGAGTTGATTCTCTGAG
>JAGWXC010000108.1 GCA_018970045.1 Planctomycetota bacterium
GACCTCACGCGCCTGCGCACGCATGGCCCGCTCGTCGGCATCCGGCCGATGCTGCAGGACCTTGCCGATGACCGTTGGATCCTCGATGCACGCTGCCAGCCTGCGCTGGCCTGGATGGCCGCCAACAGGATCCGATTCGATGCGCTCGTGCGCCCGCACCAGCTGGGCGCGATCGCGCGCCTGATGGATCGGCACCCCACGCTGCGCGTGGTCGTGGACCACATGGCCAAGCCGTCGATCGCCCTTGGGCGTGACTGGCCTGAATCGGGCCCGTGGCTTCGCGGACTGCAGGCACTCGCTCAACGCGGTGCGTACGTCAAGCTCAGCGGCGCGCTGACCGAAGCCAAGCCCGGCGCCGGCGCTCGCGATCTGCGGCCGTTCGTGGATCCAGTGCTCGACGCCTTCGGCCCATCGCGCACCATGTGGGGCAGCGACTGGCCGGTCGTGCTCAGCGCCTCGAGCTACGCGCACTGGGACTCGATCACGCAGGAGCTCCTGCTGGGACTTCGTGCCGGCGAGCGCGAGCAGGTCCTCGGCGGATCGTGCGCGCGCTTCTACGGCCTTGCTTCCACGACGACACCGTCACCATGACCATGCCCACCATCACGTCACTTGAGGTTCTCGACGTCCGCTTCCCCACGAGCGACCACCTGGATGGCTCCGATGCGGTGCATACCGATCCCGACTATTCGGCCGCGTACGTCATCCTGAAGACCGATGCAGCGGGCCTTGAGGGGCACGGCCTAGCGTTCACGATCGGTCGCGGCACCGAGGTCTGCGTGGCCGCCGTGCGCGCGCTCGAACCCTTCGTCGTGGGCCGATCGCTCGCGTCGATCACTGCAGATTTCGCCGGCTTCTGGCGCGCGCTCACCAACGAATCGCAGCTGCGCTGGATCGGACCCGAGAAGGGCGTGCTCCATCTGGCGACGGCGGCCGTCGTCAACGCCGTGTGGGACCTTTGGGCGAAGGAGCGCGGTCTGCCGCTCTGGCGACTGCTCTGCGAGCTCACGCCCGAGGAATTCGTGTCCTGCATCGACTTCCGCTACCTGACCGATGCCCTCACGCCCGAGCAGGCACTCGCGATCCTGCGCGAGGGCGAGGTCGGCAAGCGCGAGCGCATCGCCGACCTCGAGGCGCACGGCTACCCCGCCTACACCACCAGCGCCGGCTGGCTCGGCTACGACGACGCCAAGATCCGCCGGCTCTGCCGCGAGGGGATCGCCGCGGGTTGGAACCACTTCAAGCTCAAGGTCGGTGCCGACCTAGCCGACGACATCCGTCGCTGCGCGATCGTTCGCGAGGAGATCGGGCCGGACCGCAAGCTCATGGTCGACGCGAACCAGCGCTGGGACGTGCCCGTCGCCATCGACTGGATGCGCCACCTTGCACGGTTCGATCCCTGGTGGATCGAGGAGCCGACCTCGCCCGACGATGTGCTGGGCCATGCGACCATCGCCCGCGCGGTCGCGCCGATCGGCGTGGCCACCGGCGAGCAGTGCCAGAACCGCGTGATCTTCAAGCAATTGCTGCAGGCCGAGGCGATCCGCTTCTGCCAGATCGATGCGTGCCGACTCGGCGGCGTGAACGAGGTCCTCGCGGTCATGCTGCTGGCCCGTCGCTTCGGCATCCCCTGCTGCCCGCACGCCGGCGGCGTCGGGCTGTGCGAGTACGTGAACCACCTCATCATGGTCGACCACGCGCGGATCGCCTGCTCGCACGAGGGCCGCGTGGCGGAGTGGGTCGACCACCTGCATGAGCACTTCGAGTCGCCGTGCGTCGTGCGCAACGGCCACTACATGCCGCCGATGGCTCCCGGCTACGGCATCACGATGAAGCGGGCCTCGCTCGCAGCGCACACGTTCCCCGGCGGCCCGGTCTGGTCGGCGCGGCGCGCGGCCAAGCGTTGAAGCAGCGCAGCCGCGCGCACGGCACGGCACAGCCCCGACGACCATGGCCGAGTGCACCGTCTGGCGACATCCCCCACGCGCACCCGAAACGCCGAACTTTTCGTCAAAACGCGATTTGAATCCTGATCGTTCCGATCAGCGCGTCGTCGACGGTCGCGCCGTCGCCGCCGCCCGGCGTGCCGATCCACTGCAGGTCAGGCTGCAGCGAGATCCCATGCGGGAGTGAGATCAGGTAGAAGGCCTCAAGCACGCTCTCCTGCCCGCCCGTCGACCCCAGTCGATTCACGTAGACCGCCGGGTCGTCAGCGAACTCCGTCACCCCCGCGAGCACGCCCCATTGGTCGTTGGGGCGACCCGGCAGCGGAGCCGAGCAGATGGCACCGACCGCCAGGCTGAGGTCGGCCGCGTCACTCGCGGGCGCCGACCACCCGAACTGCGCGAACGCGTCCCAGCGTGACCCCTGGTCATCGGGCGCATGCAGCGCGTGCGTCAGCGTGGCGAACACACCGCCGGCGTCGTCATCGATCGCGCCCGCGTTGCCTGTGGTCAGCAGCGTCTGTCCACCCTGGTACCAGCCGCCCACCGTGAACGTGCCGGCCCACGACTGCTCACCGACGGTCCAGGCCGGGCCACCCTGCGCGATCCAGTACGGCCCCCAGTGTCCATCGAACATGCCCGCAGGACCTCGGTTGCCGGTGCGCGGCCCGTTCTGGCCAGTCTCCGGGTCGTAGGCCGCATTCGATCCATCGAAGACGCCCGCACGCGCCGACCACCCGCGCAGTCCCTCGTCATCGAGCCCGCTCCACGACACCACCGCACCCATGGCGGGATTGGGGTACGTGGGCATGAACGACAGCATCGTGGCCGGCATCGAGTCCGCGGTGTTCAGGAACGGTCCGGCATTGGGCACGGTGGCGAACATCCGATTCGCATCGATCTTGCCCAGCATGATCGCCAGCGAACCGTCGGCGATCGTCTGCTGCCACCAAAGTTCGCTGAGCTGGAAGATCTCCTCGCCGATCGCAGGATTGATCGCATCCCATCCCCACCAGTCCCCGACCTGCGTCGGCGAATCGCCGAACCAATCCCACCACTGCAGGCTCGCGAAGACCTCGGCACCGGGCACCACCCCCAGTCGATCGAGGTTGGCCGTCACCGCGACATCGATCAAGGCCTGGCCGATCGACGGGCTGCCGATGCCGCCCGAGACCTTCGACAGGTCCATCGTCGCCAGCACGAGCGCATCGATGCCCTGCTCGCTCAGCCGACGGCGCCACGGCAACGGCTCATCGAGCAGCCTGCGATCAAGATCAGGCGAACCCGGTACGACCACGCGCGGGCGCTCCGCCTCGGGCTGCAGGCCGGGCAGCTGCATCGGCGCGGCAGGCTGCACCACCGCCGGCGGATCCTGGATCGCCTCAGGTTCCAAGCGGGATGCCCAGCGCATTCCACGCAACGAGGAAGGCGGTCCACAGCACGAGCGCCCACATGCAGTACGGCAAGAGCAGCGCGATCAGCGTGCCGAGCCCCGCCTGCGGATCCCAGCGCCGGATCGCCACGAGGATGATCACGAGGTACGCGTTCATCGGTGCGATCGGATTCGTGCAGGAGTCGCCGACGCGGTACGCCACCTGCACCAGATCCGGCGACATGCCGGCGGTACCGAGCATCGGCACCAGGATCGGCGCCAGGAACGCCCACTTCGCGCTCGCGCTCGACACGAGCAGGTTGAGGATCGCCACGACCACCACGATCGACGCGAGCATCGGGCCCTGACCGAAGCCCATCGTCTTGATGAGCTCGCCGCCCTCCACGCCCAGAAGTACCGAGAGGTTCGACTGCTTGAACCACGCAATGGTCTGACCCGCGAAGAACGCCAGCACGAGGTACGTCCCCATGCCCGCCATCGACTCGCCCATGCGCTTGGCCACGCAGCGATCGCTCCTGATCTCGCCGCTCACGAGCCCAAACGCCACGCCCGGCACGAGGAACAGCAGCATGATCATCGGAACCAGCGCCTCGCTCCATGCCGGCACGGGGCGACCGGTCGAGTGGTGCGGCACTTGCCCAGTCAGCGGACCATCGGGCACGATCGCCATGGCCAAGAGCGCGCCGCCCACGACGAGGAACGAGAGCAGTGCCATGATGAGCCCGCGCACCTCGCCCGGCTGCATCACGAGCCCGCCGGCATCGAGCCCGCCCTGCTGCACCTGCCGGTCGATCGCCGCGCGGTCAAAGCGCGGCGCGACGATCCGCTCCGTCACCCACCAGCCGATGCCGGTCAGCAGGAACGTGGACGCGATCATGAAGAGGTAATTGCAGGTCGGCAAGACGCGCGCCGCGGGATCGATCGCGCGCGCCGCCGATTCCGTCAGCCCCGACAGCAAGGGATCGAGGCTCGTGACCATCAGGTTGGCGCTGAACCCGCCAGCCACGCCGAAGGTCGCGGCAGCGATGCCCACCAGTGGCGAGCGCCCCGTCAAGGCGAACACCCCGGCCGCCAAGGGCGGCAGCACCACGTAGCCGGCATCGCTGGCGGCGCTCGACATGACCCCGATGAACACGACGACTGGCGAGAGCGCGCGATCGGGCGTCACCCGCACGAGCAGCTTGAGGAGCGCCGGGAAGAGGCCGGTCCGCTCGGCTACGCCGATCCCGAGCATGGCCACGAGCACGATCGCCAGCGGCGGGAAGTCCAGGAAGTTCTTGAGCGCGCTGGTCAGGATCCATTGGATTCCGGCCGCGTCGAGGAGGTTGCGCACCGTGGCCGTGGCGCCCGGTGTGCGCGGGTCGGCGACCGACCACTCCATGCGGGCGCCGATGAAGCTCAGCGCGAGCACCACCACACCTAGCATGACAAACAGCGTCGCCGGGTCGGGCAGGCGGTTGCCCAACCGCTCGACCATGGCCAACGCACGCGCCGTCACGCCGCGCTGCGCACCGGAACTCAATCCATCGGACTGCTCCATCGCAGGACCTCCTCAAGGTCCGGCGAGTGTAGCCCTCAGGTTCAGCTGCGATCGTCGCTCTGCACGACGCTCAGGCTCGCTCACTCACCGCCGGCCGCGGAGTGGACGATTCCATCCACGGCCTGGGGCTGGACGAGCGGTTTCGTTGGCGCCGCCGTTCGTCGCACCGTGTGGGGCCGCCGAACCTTGCGCACCGGGTCGATGCCCCGACTCGAAGGCGGCAGCATCGCGCTGGTGACCCTTGGGCGATGCGTGCGGCGCGCCGTGGCTGCGCGCGCTCGAGCGATCGCCGCGAGGTTCCGGACGGCGCTCACGCGCTGGCTCGCCCTGCTTCTCGCTTCGCTGCCCGCCACGCTTGCCAGCCTGGCCACCACGTTCGCCGCCGCGTGCGGACGATTCGCCGCGCGAACGGCCCCGTCCCCCACGCTTGCCACGTCCGCCGCGGCCTTCGCCGCCGCCGGTCGCAGGCTGCTGGGCCGATTCACCCTGCACCGCCGCGGTCGCCGGCGGTTCCGCCAGCGAAAGATCCGTGGGCAGCGGCTGCACCGGGATCTGCTGGCGCGTGAGCTTCTCGATGTCGCGCAGAAGCCCGCGCTCCTCGCCGTCGCAGAAGCTGATCGCGGCGCCGCTCGCACCCGCGCGCGCCGTGCGGCCGATGCGGTGCACGTACGCCTCAGCTTCCATGGGCAGGTCAACGTTCACCACATGCGTGATGCCATCGATGTCGAGCCCGCGCGCCGCGATGTCCGTCGCCACGAGCACGCGCACGCGGCCCTCGCGGAACGCTTCGAGCGCGCGGATGCGCTGGTTCTGGCCCTTGTTGCCGTGGATCGCCTCGCTCTTGATGCCGTGCGCGCGCAGCCGCTTCATGACGCGGTCGGCGCCGTGCTTCATCTTGGTGAAGGCGACCACGCGCTCCATGCCGGGATCCTTGAGCAGGTGCACGAGCAGCGCGACCTTGTGCGCCTTGGGCACGTGGATCAGGGATTGGGTGATCTTCTCCACCGTCGTCGCCACGGGCGTGACCGCAACCTTCGCCGGATCGCGCAGCAGCTGGTTGGCCAGGTGCTGGATCTCGCTTGGCATGGTTGCGCTGAAGAGCATCGTCTGGCGATCCTTCGGCACCTTCGCGGCAATCCGCTGGATCGGCTTGATGAAGCCCATGTCGAGCATGCGGTCAGCCTCGTCGAGCACGAAGATGCTCACGCGGTCCAGGTGCACGAAGCCCTGGTCCATCAGGTCGATGAGGCGGCCCGGCGTGGCGACGAGTACATCGACGCCGGCCTTGAGCGCGTTCACTTGCGGGTTCTGGCCGACACCACCGAAGATCACGGCATGCCGGAGCGCCAAGTGCTTGCCGTAGGTGGCGAAGCTCTCGCCGATCTGTGCTGCGAGTTCGCGCGTGGGCGCCAGGATCAGCGCGCGCGGGCGACGGCCGGTGCGCAGGTCGCCCTGCTCGCCCGACTTCATGCGGTGCAGGATGGGCAGCGCGAACGCCGCCGTCTTGCCGGTGCCAGTCTGCGCGATGCCGAGCAGGTCGCGGCCCGTCATGCCAATGGGGATCGTCTGCGCCTGGATCGGCGTGGGAGTGGTGTAACCCTCGGCCTCGACGGCCTTCAGGATCATGGGGTGGAGTCCGAGCTGGGAGAAGCCTGCGGTCGCGGGCACGGTCGAATGGGTCGATTCAGTCAAAAGAGATAACCAAGTCTGATTGCAGCGTGAGTACGGATGCTGCAACCGGGATGAGGCTTGTTCGCGATTCCGGGGGCGCTCCGGCAACAACCGGCGGGCGCGGAAACGGGAAAGGCCAGGAGCGACGCCACCCACCGCTTCCGTTGCGATTCGTGGCGTTGCCGGCGCAGTCCCAGAGGTTCGCAAGCGTTGGTCGCTCGCGCTGGTTCACCGGCTGAAGGCACGCAGCATAGCGCGCGCCGCCCTTCAACGCAATGGCAGCGTGATCGTGACCTCAAGATCGATGGGGAACACTCGTTCCTGACCATGCACGATGGCATCGTCGGGCGTGATGAGCGATCCATCGACGCGGAACTCGGGTTCATATGGGCCACCAGCCGGTCCGGTCACGACCACAGCGAAGCGAACCTTGAGCACGTGTTCACCATCCTTCAGCGCCTCGACCGGCGCCGTGATCGTGAAGCGATCGGGCTCCGCCAGGCGTCGCTTGAGCTGGGCCTGGACGTCGGCGGACTGTCTGGGCAGCATGGCGAGCGTCGCCGCACGCTGGTCTGCATTCACATCATCATCCGTGAGCGCGCGTGTCTTCCCGAGCTCCATCTCGACACCATCGAGCATCGCGCCCAGTAGCACCACGCGCGGCTCAACACCCGCGCTGCCCGGCACGGCGAACAGGTTTTCGCCGATCGTCGGCACGAGCCCCACCTTGAGCAGGCCATCCTCGATGCGCGGTTCCGCACGGATCGAGACCCCCGCCAGGGCCATGCGCTTGGCCCATGACTCATCCAGCACGCCACTCGCCAACGCGCCCGCCAGCAAACCGTTCGCGAAGCTCCGACGCTGGTTCGATCGCTCGATGGCTCCGAGCAAGAGCTCCGCGGCCTGCCCCGTTTCACTCGGTGTGAGCTGCTGCTGCGAGAGCTCGTAGAACAGCAGCGGCGATGGCCCGGTGACGCGCGCCAGCTGCAGCGAAAGCCATGGCGGCAAGGTCACCATCATGGCGGCGAACGGCACGGCGGCCGAGACCACGACCGCGGCCAGCACGCCAATGACCCACGTCAGGCGTCGCTGCCCACGCTGCACGCTCGTAACCGCGCCAGCCACGGCGAGGTCGGCGTTGCATTCCGGGCATCGGGCCGGCGGTTGATCGGCGAGCTCCTGCCCGCACGCGGCACAGCGAGCACGGCCGCGCCGGCCGGCGAAGGTCGGCGTCAGCACCACCCAGCAGGGCGCAGCGAGCAGCATCAGCATGACGAAGCCCGGCAGGTACACCCCGGTCAGGAACCGCACGGCCAGCAGCACGGGCAGCACCAAGCCGAGCGAACAGCACGCAGCCACGAGCACTCGGCGGCGCATCGGTACAGCAGGATCGATGAGGCTGAACGTCACACGCCTGACCGGGTCGAGCCAGCGCATCCAGGGCCGATGCGCGTAGAGCTGCCGCCCGAGCGACATGGCCTCGACCACCTGCTGCGTCGCCACGGCTTCCCAGTACCGGATGAGCAGCGCTTGCTGGCCCGCGTGCACCCCATGCCTGCAGGGGCGATCCAGCACCGAAGCCAGGCACGCCGGACACACGCAGCCGTCCTCGTCCCAGATGCGCTCCACCGAGCGCGAGAGTCGACGGTTCTGCCTGAGCGCCGGGACCAGCGACACGAACACGCACAGGTAGGCGACGCCACCCATGACCCGCAGCCAGGTGCTCCCCAAGGTGAAGAGGAATCCGCTGGCGACCATGCTCATGACCAAGCCGAACACCATGCCGCCAAACTGCTTGCCCAGCGCGATCCGCTGGCCCATCCATTCAGCACGGGTGATCGTCCACGCCACCATGCGCGGACTATACGGCGCAGCCAC
>JAGWXC010000002.1 GCA_018970045.1 Planctomycetota bacterium
AGGTCGCGCTCGACCTTCACGGGATCATCGTGCCTGGTCAGCCCGAAGCGCTTGGCGAGCCGCCCGACGTGCGTGTCGACGACCACGCCCTCGTTGATCGCGAAGCAGTTGCCGAGCACCACGTTGGCGGTCTTGCGTGCCACCCCGCGCAGCGTGAGGAGTTCCTCCATGGTGCGCGGCACCTGACCGCCGAAACGGTCGCAGATGGCGGCCATCGATTCGTGCACCGCGCGCGCCTTGTTGCGCCAGAAGTTCAGGCTCTGGACGAACGGCTCGATGTCGGCCGGAGTGGCGCGCGCGTAGTCACGCGGCAGGGGAAAGCGCTTGAAGAGCGCCGGCGTGGCCTTGTTCACGCCCACATCGGTCGACTGGGCCGAAAGGATCGTGGCCACGAGCAGTTCATGCGGCTGGGTCCAGGTGAGTTCGCAGGCTGCATCGGGATAGCGCTCCTTGAGCGCGGCGAGCAGCTCAAGCGCGCGGGTGCGCTTGGCAGGACCGGGTCGGGGCAGGCGCTGCGTCATGAGCCGGCTCGGCGCGGGGCAGCGAACGAGAGCGCCACGGCACCCGCAGCGATCGCCGACAGGCTCGCAGCACCGTTGAAGCGCTCCGCCCAAGGGTGCAAGGCATCCATCGTGCCCTTGTGCATGAGCGCACCCTCGGTGTTGCCTGCATGCACCGCGGCGTGCCACGCGGTGCCCACGGCAGCCGTACGCGTGTCAAGCACATGGCTCGCGGCCGTCATCACGCCTGCAGCCACAAGGAGCGCAATGGTCCAGGTTGGGCGGCGCAGCATCGATCTAGCCAGCAGCACGAGCGCCACGGGAGCGATGGCGA
The DNA here is from genome assembly GCA_018970045.1 of Planctomycetota bacterium. Classification (GTDB taxonomy): domain Bacteria; phylum Planctomycetota; class Phycisphaerae; order Phycisphaerales; family SM1A02; genus SYIB01. Next base: position 835 of record JAGWXC010000002.1, read on the forward strand.
GCTTGACCCACGCCATGGCCGCGAAGGCCGTTCCGGCAACCTGACCGGCCACGAAACTGCCCGAGCCTGCGGCATCGCCGGCGAACCAGGCGCCGGCAGCCGGATCGACGGCGCCCATGCGCTTGAGCACCGTGAAGGACGTGATCGCCACCAGAGTCGGTGCGGCACAGGCCATGCACCAGAGGCACCAGGTCACGCATGCTGCGAGCACCGTTCGGTTCATGCAGCAAGGGTACGCCGCTACGCTTGCGGCGTGCTGACCCAGCTCACGAGCGCGATTCCTGAACCGAGCGTGGCCATCGAGCATCTTGGCCTGTCCTTCGCCGATGCACTCGCGTGGTGCTCGACGGCCGGCGCGCATGCGGTGCAGCTTTCGGCCACCATGCCGCAGACCCGCGTGCGCACGATGGATCGCAGCGAGCGCAGGGGGATCGGTGATGCGGTCCGCGCCTCGAACGCAGCGGCAACGGGGATCGACTGCATCCTGCCGCCCGAGCATCTGGCTGATCCGGCCCGCGCGGACACGGCGGCACAAGCGCTCCTGGCTGCGATCGAGTGGGCTGAACTCCTTGGCCGCCTCACGGTCACGACCTGGTTGCCTGCGAGCGATGGTCAGGCGACGGCACTCGCCGTGCGCACGGCGGTCATTGCCGAAGCTCAACGACGCGGTGTGACGCTGGCCGTGCTCGGCGGCGGCCACGACACGGATGGGCCGGCCGCAATCGCGATCGATCCGCCCGTGCTGCTTGCGGCTGGTGAGTCGGTCGATGCAGCGTGCGCCCGGGCGGGCTCGCGCCTGGCTGGACTTCGACTGGTCGATCTCCTGCGCAGCGGTCATCGCGGCCCTGTGCTGCAGCCAGGCGACGCGCGCCTGGATGCGCTGGCGCTGGCGGCCACGCTCGCGACGATCGGCTTCCGGGCGCACCCCGTCATCGATGCGCGCGGATGGGCCGACGCGCAGACCGGCATCCGCTCCACGCTTGATCGCTGGCTCGATCGTCCCTTGGCCGCCCGAGGTGCTGCGCATGCATGAGGTGATCGGGATCGGCATCGACCTCGTCGACTGCGCGCGCATCGAGCGCATGCTGGGCGAGCATGAACAGGCGTTCCTGGACCGCGTCTACACCGCGGCGGAGCAGGCCTATTGCGCTCGCTCGCGCAACCGCATCGAGCGCCTCGCCGCCCGCTACGCCGCCAAGGAGGCCGTGCTCAAGGCGCTTGGGACGGGCATGCGGGATGGCATGAGCTGGACCGAGATCGAGGTCAGCCATGATCTCCTCGGAGCCCCCGTGGTCAGCCTGACAGGGGCGGTGGCGCAAACGGCCTCCGAACGGGGTGTGGTGCGGCTGCACCTGTCGCTGACCCATGCCGGCGGGGTCGCCATGGCGCAGGTCATGGCGATGGGTCCCGTCGGATCTTCCTGAATCGCTACGATCCGCACCATGCAGCGCCGTGGCAAAGCGACTCTGTATGAACTCATGCGCAAGGGCGTAGGCGATCCCACGCCGAGCCGTCCGTCAGGCGCGGGGTTCTCGCTCGGCAGCGGCGCCATCGAACCGCGTCGTCCGTGGAAGGCGTGGGCGATCCTCGGCGTGCTGGTCGCGGTGGCGGTCGTCGTCGTGGGCATCGTGCTCCTGCGTGATGGTGCATCGAATGATGCGGGGTCGGGCGCGCGGCCCGCACCGGCACCGGGCACGTCGCTGCAACCCGCTCCTTCCGCCAACGGCGCGCCCGCGTCCACGCCCGCGTTATCCACGGCAAAGCCCGCGCTTCCAGCCACGGCGGGTGGTGATCCGCGCAAGGCTGGTCTCAATTATCTGGTGGTCATGACTGGTGCCGCCACGCCAGCGGGGGAGCTCGCCGCGTTCCTGCGCGGCAAGGGGCTTGATGCGTGGCAGGTTTCCGGCAATAATGCCGGACTCTCCAAAGTGATCGTCCTGCCCGCGTCCACGACCGGGTCGGACCAAGCTGCGGAGGCGCTCAGGAACGAGGTCAAGGCCGTCGGTCGCCTGTGGAAGGCAGCCAAGGCGGGCAACCCGGACTTGAGCGACTGCTACTACGAGAAGTACAAGGGCTGAGTCCCGCGCACGAACGACTGAAGGAACACGACCATGAGCATTCACCCGAGCCTCAAGACCAAGTCCGGCGCCCTCGCGCAGCACCGCAACGTGCTCACGCGCACCGAGCGCATCGCCAAGCTCAGCGCCGAAGAGCGCTTCAGCATGGAGAAGAACAGCGCGCTCGGCCTGGTCAAGGTGCGCAGCATCAAGGCCGCCGCCGGCAAGAAGAAGGCCAAGGAAGGCGAAGCAGCAGCCGCCGATCCGAAGGCCAAGGGCGGCGCCAAGGCCGCAGCTCCGGCCGCCAAGAAGAAGTGAGCCTCGGCTCCCATCGCTAGACTCCTCGCGCCCCCGGCAACCACCGGGGGCGCTTCATTTCGGAGACCCCATGAGCCACCCACTCGAACACCTGATCTCTGATCGCGCCCGAGGCATGCAGCCCAGCGGCATCCGTCGCATCCTCGAGTCGGGGCTCAAGCTCCAGAATCCGATCAACCTCAGCATCGGCCAGCCGGATTTCCCGGTGCCCGAGCCCATGAAGCAGGCGGCGATCGATGCCATCCGAAACGACCGCAACGGCTACTCGCTGACCGTCGGCGTGCCGGAACTGCTTGAGGCTGCCTGGGCGCATGTCGGGCGGGATCTGGGTTGGCACAACGATGGCTCGCTGGGACTCTTCATCAATTCGGGCACGAGCGGCGCGCTGCTGCTCGTGGCGATGGCGCTGCTTGATCCGGGCGATGAGTTCGTGATGCCTGATCCGTTCTTCCTGCACTACCCGCAGCTGTGCTACATGACCAACAGCGTGCCGGTGTACTGCGACACGTACCCCGACTTCCGCATGACGGCCGATCGCATCGAGCGGTGCCTGACGCCGCGCACGAAGGCCGTGCTCATCTGCAGCCCAAGCAACCCGTGCGGCACGGTGCTCACCGAGGCTGAACTGCGCGACATCGTCGACCTCTGCAAGGGCCGCAACCTGCAGCTCGTGAGCGACGAGATCTACGACGAGTTCGTCTTCGGCATGCCCGAGGCGCCGAGCCCGGCGCGGTTCTCGAAGGACGTGCTTGTGATCCGGGGCTTCGGCAAGACCTACGGCTGCACCGGCTGGCGGCTGGGCTACTCGGCCGGGCCGATCCACCTGATCCAGCAGATGACCAAGCTGCAGCAGTACACGTACGTCTGCGCGCCCACGCCGCTGCAGGTGGCTGCTGCGCACGCCTACCGCTGCGACCTGTCGGGCGCGCTCCTGGCGTACGAGCGCCGCCGCGACATGGTGCTCAAGGCGTTCGAGGGCGTGGTCGACCTGCCCAAGCCCGAGGGTGCGTTCTACGCGTTCGTGCCCGTGCCGGAACGTCTCGGCATGACCGGCACGCAGTTCTGCGAGAAGGCGCTCGAGCGGCGCGTGCTCGTGGTGCCGGGCGGCGTCTTCAGCGCGCGCGACACGCACTTCCGCATCTCCTACGCCGTGAACGATGCTCAGCTGGCCGAAGGGCTGCAGATCCTGCGCGATCTGATGCTGGGCGCCTGACTGGCCGCGCGGCGGCGGGGCATGGCACCGCGCCGCCTGCACGACGCACTCCATGAACGACGACGCCCCGGCTCGAGGCCGGGGCGTTGCCGTGGATTGGACTGTGTCCGACGGCCCGTGCGAGCGGGCGGTCGATCAGTTCTTCTTCGGGGGTTCGACGCCCGCCGCGCCGCTGCTCGACTGGAGCTTGCGGTTGGCGTTGAAGGCATCATCGGGCGCCTGGACCTGCGCTGCAGGCGGCTTGCGCTTCTGGTCTTCACGGATCGCGGTGCTCGACGATCCGCCGCCGCCGCACGCGGTCAGCATGGATGCGCCGAGGATGCTGCACAGGATGAGAGTGGTCTTCATCGGTGGACTCCTTGGTTGGGTGGAACGATAGCAGAAAGACGACGCGGGGTCAGCGTTGGTTCGCGTCAAGGGTCGCCGGGAGATCGCTCGGTGACAGCCACCTCCACTGGGTGTGGAAGGTGTCGTCGTTGTCGGCCACGCCGACGTTGATCGCGCCGACGCCCTTCAGGAGTCCGGCGGGGATGGTGCATCGCGCCGACCAGCCTTCGGTCGCGGGTACGCGTTCAAACGTCGGGCCGCCGGGTGCACCGAGCAGGGAACCGGTCGAGGGTTCCCAGGTCCACACCGCGGGTTCGCCCGCCGCGTGCAATCGGATGGCCAATGCATCGACCAAGGGATTCGTGGCCCGGTCGCGGCGCTTGGTGGCTGCAGGGAACGACTCGGCCACGCGGTCGTCGGGGACCCGCACGGTCAGGACGAGCGAGTCGCCAGCACGCTCGGCCGTGATCGTCGGCGGTGCGTCGTCGGTGGCGTAGGGGGTCCAATCCCATTCCTCCAGGGGAAGAGGCACACCGGTGGCCAGCGTGCGTGCGATCGGCAGGCGGCGACGCACGGCGACCGGCACGGTGCGGCCCTTTGAGTCGCTGAACGAGAGCTCCACCACGGCTTCGGGGGCCCGCAGCGGATCCTTGAGTGCGGGGCAGTTCACGGTCAGGGGGATGGTTGCCTTGGCGCGCGGTGCAATCGTGACTGGCGGGATCGGATCGAGCGTGACCGGCGTATCGAGGTCGGTCACGGCCGGGTTGTGCGTGTCGCGGGGCGTGCGGCTCACCGCGGGCTCGCCCGGCACGATCCACTCTTCGCCGCTGCCGTCACGCAAACGCACAGCGGCGGTGATCGGTTGATCGATGGGGTTGCTGATGGTCACCGTGAGCGGCGCGTCGACCAAGCCGTTTGTGCTGGGCTCGGGCAGGGATCCCGCGATCACCACCGTCTTCTCGTCGCGCTTGAGCTTGAACGCGCGCTCCTGGTCCTCGGCCACGATGAAATCGCCCGGCAGCGTGGCACCAGCGAACTGGTGCCAGACCTCGGCGGAGCCATCCTTCAGATCGAGCATCGAGATGTGCTGGAGTTGGCCAGTCAGCGGGTGCTGGTCGATCGCGCCGCCGCAGGTGCCGAGGATGTGGTACTGCACGCCGTCGCGATCGGGATCGCGCTGCATGCTGTGGAAGTGGCCGGCGATCACGGCAACGGTGCCCGCCGGCGCCAGCAGGGGGTGCACGCGATCGTCCCAGCCCACCTCGCGGTAGCGCCAGAGCGGGCGGTGCATGAGCAGGATCGACGGCACGTTGCGCGCCTTCGCGCGGTCCAGCTGGCCCTTGAGCCACGCGAATTGCTCGTCGCCAAGCGTGATCGAACGGTCGTCGAGGTTCTCGTCGGAGTAGACGATGATCGCGGTCATCCGATCAAGATCGACCGCGTACCACAGTGGGCCGACTTCACGGCGGTAGAGCTCGGCGAAGCGCCGGTCGGATGGATCGCGCGTGCCCGCGATCACGTCATGATTGCCGGCGGTCGGATACCACGGCATGTCGAGCGCCTTCACGCGCGTGAGGTACGCGTTCATCTGCGACTGCCACACCTCGGGTCGGCGTGTGTAACCCTGGATCAGGTCGCCAACGCAGAACACGGCATCAGGCTTGAGGCGATTGAGGTCCTCGACCGCGGCATCGAGGTAGGGCAGGCCCCAGTCGCGGCCCGTCGTGCGATCGGGCAGGATGGCAATCCGCAGATCGCGCTTGGCGGGCGGTGCTTGCACGACCTGCCCCTCGCGAGCGCCGCCATCCGGGGCATCGGTGAACGGAGGAACGACGACCAACGCCAAGAGGAGCGCAAGCATGGGTGGATGATCCGTGCGGCGTCGCGAGTCGGCAACTTGACGCACCAACGAAAAACTCCGCTGACCCAACGGATCGGGTCAGCGGAGCGGAGGGGAGAAAGATGCTTGGTTGGGCAGCTCACGTCCTTGCTGCACCGTGTTATTCGTCAGCACCCCCCGTGAACCTTCAATTTTGATTGATCGCGATTGCGTGTCCGGTCAGCTCGTGGCGATGGCACCAGTGATCGAGCGCAGCGGCACGGGGCGCCGCGTGGCCAGGTCCACCAGTGCCCACGCCGTAAGTGCCGTCAGCACAACCTGTTCCGGCGTGCGCCAGATCGCCGTACGCCGCCAGGCTCGCGCACCATCGACACGCTCGATCCAGGTGGCGGCGTGCAGGTGGTCGCCCGCGAAACACTCCGCGCGGTAGTCGAGTTCATGTCGGGCCACGAACCACATGCGGCCCGCGTCAAGCATCGCCGGTCGTCCATGCCCGAGTTCCTGGGCGTGCAGCGCAGCGAGTTCATCGATCCACCGCACGTACTCCACATTGTTCACGTGAGCGACGCCCGAACTCAGTCGAACGCCATCGACCGTGGCACGTGCCGTGCACGCACCGGCAGGGATCCCGAGCCGGCTCGGTCGCGGCAAGTCTGGATCGACGGCCCACTCCATCAGCCGGCTGCCCCTTGGGGATCGAGGCTCCGCAGGTACCGCCATGAGTAGATGCCGGTGTCGTGGCCATCGCTGAAGCGGATGCGCAACGCGTAGTTGCCCACAAGCTCGATCGACTCGGCGCGGATCGGCGCATCGAAGGTCCGCGACGGGAGCACGGTCAGGGGATTCGAGGCCATCTCCTCGCGCAACTGCCGTTGGTCGGCGCTGGGCGACATGCGCCGCAGCAGCGCCACGGGCAGACGGCTCGCGTGGCCGTCGTCCCACGTGATCGAGAGTGCTTCGTCACGCACCAGATCCAGGTGAACGGGGCGCGGATCCATGGCCGTCATCGCACGGCTGCCTGCTCGAGCTGCTCGGCGCGCTCGGCGACCAACGCCGCGCAGCGACGGCGCAGATCGATCGCAGGCGAGGTGCCGGCAGGCCACAGGCCGGCATCCTTCCACTCGCCCTTGAGCCAGCCCGCGCGCAGCGCCGCAAGGTTTGCAGGATCCCACAGCGCCATGGTGGATCCGCCGGGCGCCGGAAGGACTGGCATGGCATCGAACGCCGTGAGCAAGCCCTTGAGTTCAGGATCATCGACATCGTCCGCCCGCACGAGCGCGGCGTGCTCGCCTGGTTTGGGCTTGGGATAGGCAGGGTGCTCGATGATCGTGCGCCACATGGCTCGCAGTGCCTTGTGGTGATCGATGCACAGGCCGCTGAAGAGCGGCGCGATGAAGCTGCGCATGTTCGAGTCCTTCGAGAGCGGTGCCGCGACGGCGAAGGGATCGATCCCATCGATCGTCTCCGTCACGAAGCGACCGATGAAGCGGCGCGTGGCGGGCAGGCGACGGAGTTCGTACTGCTCCGGCCCATCGATGCGGCCTGAGTAGCCGCGCGGAAGTTGCCACAGCGCCTGCGCCTCGTCGCTGATGCAGAACTCGATGAAACGGCGTGAGAGCTCTGGGTTCGGAGCCCCGCGCAGCATGGCTACCGGATCCGCGTCGATCGCGGTCTCGCCGACCGGATCGACGAAGGCCAGTCGCCCATCAGGCTCCTTGCCAGCCAGACGCGCATCGTCGATCAGGGCTTGGGCTTCGAAGCGACCGTAGAAGTCAATGCACACGCCGACGGCGGCCTCACCATCGGCGACATCGACTGGGATGCGGCTGCTCGAGGCGGCGATGGTGCGCGCGTTGGCGGCCGCTCGACGCAGGATGCGCCAGCCATCCTGCCAGCCGCAACGGCGCAGGATCGTCTCGAACGCCGTGGCCACCGAACCCGACTGCGCAGGATTGACCATGGCCACCCAGCCCGCAAGGCGAGGATCGGCCAGGTCTTGCCAGCGCGCCGGGGCTGGCACGCCGAGGGGTTCGAGGAGCCGCGCGTTGTAGACCATCCCGAAGCTCGAGAGCGCCGCGCCGTACCACGCACCATCGGGGGCGTAGAGCCGGTTGCCGGCGATGTCGTTGTCGCCGTAGGCCATATTGAGGAAGCCCTCGGGCAGCACCACCGGTTCGAGCACGGTCGCCGAGCGCTGCACACCATCGACCGTCACGCTGACGGGCTTCGACAAGAGGTCGAACTCATAACTGCCGCCGCCGAAGAGGAGGTCGGCGTCGCCGCCCACGGGCTTGCCCGAGAGCAGATCGCTCTCGACGCTCGCCACCAGCATTCGGCGGATCTCGCTGGTGCCGCCGGGGGTGCTCCACACCACCGCCGCGGGTGAGCCATGCACGCGCTCATGCCAGCGCGCAAAGGCACGGCCGAACTCATGACGGATCTGCTCGTTGTGGGGCGTGATGACCACGATGCTCGGCACGCCCTTGGCCACGCCGGGTGCGCTGCGGCGCAGGGCCAAGGGCAGCGAGACCAGCACCACAATGAAGACACCGATCAGGAGCCGAGGGAGGTTCATGCGCGAAGCCCTTCGGCGAGTTCGTGGTGCGTGGTCTCCGCGGCACGGCGGATGGAGCCCGCCCAGTCATCATCGTCGTTCGTGAACGCGTAGATGATGCTGCGGCTCGCGGTGATGATCGCGCCGCGTCCATCGGCATTGAAACAAGGCTTGATGTCGGCGATGCCGCCGCCCTGTGCGCCGTAGCCGGGCACGAGGAACAGCGTGTGTGGCATCCGCCCGCGCAGCCGAGCCGCATCGGCGGGCTTGGTGGCGCCGACGACCGCCCCCAGCGAGCTGTAGCCCGCTCCACCGAGCGCGGCCTTGCCTGCATCAGCGACGAGGTCGGCCACCGCCTCGGCCACCGAGCGGCCGTCGCTCAAGCGCAACGACTGCAGCGCATCGCCGCCGGGATTGCTGGTTCGAACGAGCGCGAACGCCCCGTGGTCGTGCTTCACGAAGGGGGCCAGGCCGTCGGCACCCAGGTACGCATTGACCGTGACCCAGTCGGCGCGAGCGGCCTCGAACGCTGCCGCGGCGTAGTGCTCCGCGCTGATGCCGATGTCGCCGCGCTTGGCATCGAGGATCACCTCATACCCATGCTCGCGCGCCGACTCGAGCGTGGCGGCGAGCGCCTTCATGCCATCGACGCCGTAGCGCTCGTAGCAGGCGCTTTGGATCTTCACGACGGGTGCCACGCGCACGCAGGCAGCCAGCACGGCGAGCGAGAACGATTCGATGGCCGAGGCGGGCTTGGTCGCTCCCAAGGTCTGCAGCGCAGCGGGCAGCTTGCCCACGACAGGGTCGAGCCCAACGCACAACGGTGCGCCGCAACGCTGGACGGCGGAGAGCAAGCGATCGGCCACGTGCATCATGGGCGGAGTGTACGGAGCCTCGGCACGCATGGGCGATTGCGCCCTACGCTTGCCGCATGGCCAAGGCTGCCATCCTCTCCGTTGGCGACGAGCTCTCGCTCGGCCAGTCGCTCGACACGCACGCGCAGTGGCTCTCGCAGCGGCTCGTGGAACTGGGCGTCGTTCCGATCCTGCACGCCACCGTGGGCGATGATGAGCAGGCGCTCGTCGATGCGCTCGCGGGTGCCATGCCGCGTGCTGAGGTGATCATCATCACGGGCGGGCTCGGCCCGACGGCTGACGACCTCACCCGCGAGGCGCTCGCCGCCTTGGCCGGCCCCGGACTCGTGCACGAACCTGAAGCGGAAGTCGCGCTTCGAGCGCGCTTCGAAGCCCGCGGTCGCCGATTGCCCGAGAGCAATCTCAAGCAGGCGCTGCGTCCGCCATGGATGCGCATGATCCCCAATCCGCTCGGGACCGCGCCGGGCTTGATGGGCACGCTCGAAGGGGTGCTGGTGGCCAGCCTTCCGGGCCCGCCTGATGAGATGCACCCGATGTGGCGCGATCACGTTGCGGCTGCGGTGCGCGCGCACGTCGGTCAGGCGCCGGTGCGGTGCGAGACGGTGCTCGCGTGCGGTCTGCCCGAGAGCGTGGCGGCCGAGCGGCTCGGTGCGCTCATGGACCGAGGCCGCAACCCGATGGTCGGGATCACCGTGAGCGGCACCACGCTCGCGGCGCGCATCCGTGCAACCGGTGATGCGTGCACCGATGGCTCGGTCGAGTCGACCATCGCCGCGGTCGAGGCGGCGTGGGGGCCGCTGTGTTTCGGCCGTGATGCCGACACGCTTGCGGGTTCGATCGGTGCGCTGCTTGTGGAGCGGAGCGCTTCGGTCGCGACCTGCGAGAGTTGCACGGGCGGCGGCGTGGCGCGGGCGCTCACCGCCGTGTCGGGCTCGAGCGCGTGGTTCGGGTCCGGCTGGATCACCTACGCCAACGAAGCCAAGGTTCGGTTGGGGGTCGATGCTGCACTCATTGAACGTCATGGCGCGGTGTCGCCAGAGGTCGCCGAGGCGATGGCGCGTTCGGCGGCGCGCGCGGCGGGTGCACGATTCGGCATCGCCACCACTGGCGTGGCCGGTCCGACCGGCGGCAGCGAAGCCAAGCCCGTCGGCACGGTCTGGATCCAGGTGCACGATGAGACGGTGGCGTTGCGGCCTCGGCGCTTCCTCATCACGGGGGATCGGACGATGGTGAGAGATCGCGCGACCGCGCTCGCGCAGGTCATGCTCCGGCTGGCGATCCTTGGTCGCGATGAACGCAAGCTGCTGTGGGAGGTTGGATGACGACGACGGTCGCGTGCATCGCCCTGGGCAGCAACCTTGACCTGCCCGAGGGCGACAGTGCGTGGATCCTCCGCGAGGCGGTGCGTCGCGTGCATGCGGCGCAGGCGGTCAGGGTCACGGCGGCCAGTTCGATCCATCGCACGGCACCCGTGGGTGGCCCGACGGGCCAGCGCGAGTACCTGAACGCCGTCATGGTCGTCGAAACGTCGCTCGCTCCGCGGGTGCTCCTGGACCTGCTGCTGGCCATCGAGTCCGGTCTGGGCAGGGTTCGTGATGCGGCGGTGCGCAACGGTCCAAGGACCCTCGATCTCGATCTCGTGCTGTTCGGGGATGCGGTCATCGATGAGCCGGGGCTCCACGTGCCGCACCCGCGGCTTGAGGAGCGGTCGTTCGTGCTGCGTCCTTTGCTTGAAGTGCAGCCCCTTGCGATCAACCCCCGCACGGGAAGGGCGTTAGCATCCGCGCTCCGATCATGTTCGCCCGAGGCAGTGTCGGTGTGCGGCAACCTTGGCGTTCCCCCTTGAGCGGCCGCGCGCCGCGATGGAGCCTCAGATGATGTTGACCACTGCCCGTGCAGCTGCCACGGTTCTTGCCCTTGGCCTGGCCATGCCGTGCCTTGCGCAGGACGGCGCACCCGATCCCAACGCCCCGATGGCCGATCCGCTCGGCGCACTCGCTGGGCAGATGCCCGCCAACAACGCGTCCGGCTTCAAGGACGGCGAGAAGGATGCCGCCTCGGTCGCCAAGGGCCAGGCCGCCTTCGACGCGATGGTCAAGGCCTTCCGCGATGCACCCTGGATGACCGACACCTTCTCGTACACGGTCAAGACGCCGATGGGCGAGCAGAAGGATTCGTTCGAGGTCGTCATCGGCCCCGAAGGCTCGATGCAGATCAAGAACGAGCAGATGGAGTTCTACGCGGTCGACGGCAAGCTCAACATGGTCGTCCCGACCAACGAGAAGAAGTACCTCTCGCAGCCGATCGACGGCTCGGTGGCGAAGACCCTCTCGGGGATGGGCCTCGAACTGCCCATGCCGCACATCAAGCTGCGCGATGCCTCGGTGCCCCCGATGAGCGCGATGAAGTTGATGGTGCTGCAGGAGCCCAAGGTCGCTGGCTTCCGATCGGGAGCCGCCGGCAACGAGATCCTGCTCACCGACGAGCGCGGCGACGTGCTCATCGTGACCGATGCCAAGACCAACCTGCCGAGCACGATGAAGCTCGTCTTCTCGCCCGAAGGCGCGCCTCCGGGCTTCACGGTCGGCATCGACTTCGCCATGGCTCCGAAGGTCGTGGAGAAGGGAACCGTCGCCTTCAGCGCTGGTGCGCGCAAGGCCGTGTCGAGCATGGGTGAGCTCGAGACGCTCGTCGCCACCGGTGACGTGGCCCCGGCGTTCTCGCTCAAGGATCTCGAAGGCAAGTCGGTCGAACTCGCGTCCTTCAAGGGTCGCGTGGTCGTGCTCGACTTCTGGGCGACCTGGTGCGGCCCGTGCCGCAAGGGCCTGCCGCTGCTCGAGAAGGTGGCCAAGTGGGCTGCCGAGAAGAAGCTCCCGGTGACGGTGCTCGGCATCAACACCTGGGAAGAGCAGGGCCCCGATGACGCCGAGGAGTCCGTGCTGGCCAAGGCCAAGGACTTCTGGACGAAGCAGGCCTTCACGTTCCCCGCGCTGCGCGACATGGGCGGCGCGTACATCAAGCAGTACGGCTTCACCGGCATCCCGGCGACCGTCGTGATCGGCCCTGACGGCACGATCGCGCAGATCCACTCGGGCTTCGCGCCGACGCTGGATGCCGACCTGCAGAAGGAGATCGAGGCGCTGCTCGCCAAGAAGTGAGCGCACCGATCGCACGGCCAAAGCGGGCGGTCTAGACTCCGGTCTGGGCCGCCCGCTGTCGTTGGAGAACCACCATGCTTGCTGCCGTTGCTGCATCGCTTGTTGCCATGATCGCCCCGCCCGCGATGAACGCGGAGGGCTGGGATCCGTCAGCCCGGACGCCTGAATCGATCGCTGCCGCGACGAAGGCGATCGAGCGCGCCGAGTCGGCGTGCCGAGCGCTCGGCGATGCGGTCGTCACCGAGACCAACGCCGCACGCGGGGGCAGCGACACGGTGCGCTGGGAATCCCGCGCGGCCGCCCGCGCGTGGGCCTATCGCGCGGAGCGTGGCATCGACGTCGTCGGCCTCGATGACACGGCCTTCGTGACGGTCGATGCGCTGCCGGGCCAGATGGCGCTCGTCGAGTGCGCCAAGGGGTGTCGCGAGTCGTTCGCGGAGGCCGGGATCGTGCTGCCGGTCATGGCGTCGGTGCGCTTGGGCAGTGCTCTGGCGGACGCAGTCTGGAAGGATGAGCTGCCCGATGCCGTGGTGGCCGGATCACGAACCACCGAGGCGGGCGCCGAGGTCCTGCTCATCGATGCCGCTGGCGGGGGTGATGTGCTGGTGCAGTTCGATGGAGCCACCGGCTTGCCAACCCGGATCCGCGTGGTACGACGGCTCCCCGAAGCGATCGCCCATCCGGCGCTGAAGGCTTCGCCCATCATCGAGTGGTCGTGGACCGGCAAGGTTCGCCTCGTCGAGGCGAAGCCCGTGGCCCTCACCAAGCCCAATCGCACGATCGCGGCCTCGTTGAAGGCGCTCCTCGATCAACTCGATCCTGCGCCGCGCCGACGTCCGACGGGGTTGGAACCCACACCGTGACCGCGGTCCCGGCTGCGCTCACGATCCGCGGAGAGCCTGCGTCCGTGGACGCAGCGGCATTGGATCTGCTCGCGGGGCAGGTGCCGGACATTGAGGTGCTCACGTCGCGTCATGACCGAATGCTCTACGCGACGGACGCGAGCATCTACCAGGTCGAGCCGCTCGGCGTGGTGCTGCCTCGCACCCCGGAGGCCGCAGCCGAGGCGGCATGCTGGCTCCTCGCGCGCGGGATTCCCGTGCTTCCTCGCGGTGGCGGCACGGCGCTGGCGGGCCAGAGCGTCAATCGTGCGGTCGTGGTGGATTTCAGCAAGCACTGCCGCCGGATCGAGTCGATCGATGTGGAGGCTCGCCGCGCGATCGTCGAGCCCGGCGTCGTGCTCGATCAGCTCAATGCGGCGCTCGCCACGCATGGGCTCATGTTCGGGCCTGACGTCGCGACCTCGAGCCACGCCACCATCGGTGGCATGGTCGGCAACAATTCGGCAGGGGCCAACAGCATCCTCTATGGCCGCACCGTCGAGAACCTGATCGCGCTGCAGGTGGCGCTGCCGGATGGTCGGGTCACGTGGCTGCGTGAGGGCGGTGCGATGGATGACCCGATCCAGGCGGAACTTGCTGCGCGGCTCTGGGCCATCGTCGAGCCGATCGCAGCGGAGATCGATGCGCGCGTCCCCACGATCCTGCGGCACGTCGACGGCTATAACCTCGATCTCTTCCTCAAGCAGGTCCGGGCGAGCACGCCGGGCACCTTCGATCGCGTGAATCTGGCGCACCTCGTGTGCGGCGCCGAGGGCACGCTGTGCACGGTGCTGCGTGCGGAGCTCGCGCTCGTGCCGCGACCGGCGCATCGCGGCCTGGCGATCCTCGGCTTCCCATCGATCGACGATGCCCTGGCGTGCCTTGGCGCCTTGCTCGCGACCGGGCCATCGGCGGTCGAGCTGGTCGATGACGTGATCATCAGCATGGCCCTGCGCAACCGCGAGTACGCGGGCTATGTCCACGTGATGCCGCAGCCTGCCTCGGGCCAGCTCGGTGCCGTGCTCTACGTGCAGTACTTCGGGGACGATGCAGCCGCGATCCGCGCTCGATGCGACGCGGTCGCGGGTCTGGTGCCCGGCGCAGCGCATCGCACGTGCGTCGATGCCGCTTCCATGGAGCAGGCCTGGAAGCTGCGCAAGGCAGGGGAACCGCTGCTGCATGCCGTGCCGGGCGCGCGCAAACCCGTCACGTTCGTGGAGGACACGGCGGTTGATCCGTCGCGCCTGCCTGCGTTCGTCAAGGAATTCAGGGCGATCGTCGAGCGACATGGCACGACGGCGGCCTACTACGCCCACGCCTCGGTCGGGTGCCTGCACATCCGTCCGCTCATCGCGCTCGATGATGACCACGATCTGTCGGTCATGCGCGCGATCGCCGTGGAGATCGCCGAGCTCGTGGTGCGTCACCATGGCGCGATCAGCGGCGAGCATGGTGACGGCCGCGTGCGCACGCCGCTGCTGGGGATCGTGCTCGGCGAGCCCGTGTGCGCGGCGCTGCGTAGCGTGAAGGCGGTCTTCGATCCGACTGGATTGATGAATCCGGGGAACCTCGTCGACACTGATGACCCGGCCCGGATGACCGAGCACCTTCGGGTGCGCCCGCACGGGGCGTTCGTGAAGGTCGAGCCTCGTCCGACGTTCTTCCGCTTCGCCGCGGAAGAAGGCCTGGAGCACGCGGCATCGCAGTGCAACGGAGCGGGCATCTGCCGGCGGATTGCTCCCGGCGGCACGATGTGCCCGTCCTACCGCGTGCTGCTCGATGAGCGCCACACCACGCGTGGGCGCGGCAACGCGCTGCGCCTGGCGATCACGGGCCAGCTCGAGGGCGGCCGTGCCTCGTGGTCCGATCCGGCAACGCAGGAGACGCTGTCGCTCTGTCTCTCGTGCAAGGCGTGCGCCAGCGAATGCCCGAGCAACGTGGATCTGGCCAAGATCAAGGCCGAGTACACCGCGCAGGGCTTCGCCGAGCGCGGGCGCGTGCCGTGGCGGGTGCGCGCGCGCGGCCGCGTTCGTGGGCTGCAACGGCTGGGCAGCCGCATGGCGCCCTTGGCCAACGCGGTGGCCAGCGTCGTGCCGCTGCGAAAGCTGCTGCAATCGATCCTTGGGCTCGCGACCGATCGACCGCTGCCGGCCTTCGGCAAGGATGCCGCGCTGCGCATGCGCGGCGTGCCGCAACCGGTGGGTGCTCCGACCGTCCTGCTCTTCGGCGATTGCTTCACGCAGTACGGCGAGAGCGATGTGGCGATGGATGCCGTGGCGGTTCTGAATGCCTTCGGGTACCGCGTCGCCTTCGCCGATGCTGGGTGCTGCGCTCGGTCGCTCATCTCGACTGGCATGCTCGCCGAGGCGCTT
Organism: Planctomycetota bacterium; assembly: GCA_018970045.1. GTDB lineage: Bacteria > Planctomycetota > Phycisphaerae > Phycisphaerales > SM1A02 > SYIB01. The sequence continues at coordinate 16,430 of JAGWXC010000002.1, forward strand.
GCGACCGTCCCACGCACGGCTCGTGCGCTGCGTGACGCGATCGAGCGTGAGCGCGCCGTGGCCGTGCTCATGCTCGAACCCTCGTGCATGAGCGCTGTCGTCGATGACTGGCAGGACCTGTCGTTGCCGCCCGCCGCGACCGACGACGCGCGCGCCGTCGCGACCCTCGTCGACTCGGTCGAGGGGTTCCTCGAGCGCCGGTGGAACGAGCACCCGCAGCGACCGCTGCCGGCACCGGGCATCGACGAGGCTCTGGCCGTGCACCTGCATTGCCATCAGAAGGCGCTCTGGGGCGGCGCCACCACGATGGGGCTGCTGCGCCGTTTCTACCCACGCGCTGAGCAGCTCGCCACGGGCTGCTGCGGCATGGCCGGGGCGTTTGGGTACGACGCTCACACGGCGGACCTGTCGGTACGCATCGCCAAGCAGGACCTGATTCCGGCCGTCGTGGCACGCCCCGGCCACCTGGTGTGTGCGCCCGGCACGAGCTGCCGCCATCAGGTGCAGGATCTCGCCGATCGCTCCGCGCTCCATCCGATCAGCCTCGTGCGCCGCGCCTTGCGCTAGGATCGCCCCATGGCTTCCGAAGGATCCGACGCACTCGACCTGGGCCTCGACCCAACCGCCGCAGGGGTTGACCTGGCTTCAGGCAAGGTGCTCATCGTCGACGACAACCAGCAGAACCTCGAGCTGATCCAGGCCTACATGGAGTCGTTGCCGTGCCGGCTCGAGGTCGCCACCGACGGCGCCGAGGCCATGGCCTCGATCGCGCGCGAGCAGCCCGACCTCGTGCTGCTCGACGTCATGATGCCGCGCATGTCTGGCTTCGAGGTCTGCCAGAAGCTCAAGGGCAATCCTGCCACGCGCGACATCGTGATCATCATGGTCACCGCGCTGCATGAGGTTTCGGACATGGAGCGCGCGGTCGAGTGCGGCTGCGACGACTTCGTGAGCAAGCCGGTGAACAAGGTCGAGCTGCTCGCCCGCGTGAAGGGGCTGCTCGCCTTGCGGCTCTTGAAGAAGCGCCTCGCCGACTACATGCGGGACCAGCGCGCCTGACGCCGCGCGGCGACCTGTCGGCCGATCCCCATTGCACCCAAACGACAGCGGCCCGCCATGATGGCGGGCCGCGTTGCTTCACGTTGGGTTGGGATCAGGCGGCGATGCGCATGACCACCGGCGGGGTGTCGCCCTCGCGGTGCCAGACGCTGTCGGCGCCGCGTGGCATGCACGCATGATGAAGATGATCGAGGTAGCGCCGCAGATCGTCGGCATCGAAGAGCTCGAGCCAGTCGCGGCCGGCGCTCGGGTTCAGGCTGGTGATCTCGTCGATGAGGTGGTCCTTGTCGAGCATGGTGCCTCCTGTGGCGTGCAGGATGCATCGGCCGCGCAAAACCGCGGCATTGAAAAAACAACGCGGTTCACAGGGATTCCTGCGTCACCGCGTCGATGGATGGGTGCTTTCGGGCGCGCACCCACTACAGGTTGTGGTCAGCCGTTGGCGGCCTCGGGATGGCCCGTTGCGGGCAGCACGTCGCGGTAGCGGTAGAACCGGCTCACGACCATGAAGACGAGCGTGGCGCCGAGCATGAGGGCCGTGAAGAACCAGTAGTAGCTGGCTCCGGTCAGGGTGCTGTTGCCCTCGGCATCCTGCGTCAAGCGGTTGACGAGCGCCGTGAGCACGTTGCCGGCAGAGACCGAGAGCAGCCACAGGCTCATCACGATCGACTTCATCGATGCCGGCGCCTGCGTGTAGCTGAACTCAAGGCCCGTGATCGACACCATGACCTCCGCGGCGGTCAGCACGAGGTACGCGAGGAGCTGCCAGGCGATGCTCGGCCACTGGGCATCCATCCGCGTGCCGTCCTTGGTGACCGCGATGCCGCCGGCAGCGATCGTGTCGGCCACCTTCGCATCGCGCTCGGTGCCTGCGGGCTGGGTGCTCAGGGCTTCGAGCGTTGCGGCTGCCGCCATGCGCTCGACCTCCCGCAGCGCCGTCGCGGTCTTGGCCAGATCGACACCCTCGGCGGCGACGATCGGGGCGACCTTGGCGCGGAAGGCGACCTGCTCCTCGTCGATCAGCCGCTGCGCATGCGCCGAGATGCCGAACGCGACCACCGTGAGGAGGAAGCCCATGCCGATCTTGCGCAGCGGCGTGAGCGTGACGACCTTGCCCATGGCCGGATAGATCACGTAGGCGAAGAGCGGGACGAAGACCAGGATCAGCAGTGGATTCACGGCCTGGATCTGGCTCTCCAGCCAGCGCCTGCCGAGGAAGGTGCAATCCATCTGGCCCGCCTGGAGCACCCACGCGCTGCCGGTCTGGTCGTAGAGCGACCAGAACACGGCGACGAAGGCATAGACCATCACCAGTCGCAGGATCGCCGAGCGGCCCTGGGGCGACGCAGCCTCGCGCAGGAACGTGAACCCCTGCGGCGGCAGGTGGGCGTAGCGCTTGCGGCCGAGCCAGAACACGAACGTGGCGATCGCCATGAGCACGCCGGGCACGCCGAAGGCCCATCCCGGCCCGTGGTTCTTGAGGAGCCACGGCGTGAGCAGCGTGCTGAAGAACGATCCGAAGTTGATGGAGAAGTAGAACCAGCCGAAGACCCGGCTCATCAAGTGGCCGTTGCGGCGACAGAACTGGTCGCCCACGTGCGCGGACACGCATGGCTTGATCCCGCCCGATCCGAAGGCGATGAGGAAGAGGCCCGCCATCAGCCAGCCGCGCGGGTCGAGGGTGGCCTGCAGCGCCGCCGGCGGCAGGTCGATGCACGCCAGCGCGGCATGGCCCAGGCAGTACACCATCGACAGGATCATGATGGTCAGGTACTTGCCCAGGAGAGCGTCGGCCAGCAGCGCGCCGAGGACCGGGAAGAAGTAAGCGCTCGCGACGAACCAGGCGACCCATTCGCGCGCCTCGGTGTCGGTCATGTAGTTCGGCGTCCCGGTGGCGCTGAGCATGTACTGCGTCATGAAGATCGCCAGGATCGTCTTCATGCCGTAGAAGCTGAAGCGCTCGGCCGCTTCGTTCCCGATGATGAACGGGATGCCCGGCGGCATGCGGTCCGTGTCGAGCGGGGCGGTCCGGAAGGCGCCGGTGGCGGACGGCGCAGGTCGATTCGACAGACTCGTCATTCCCGCAGCGTAGCGGGATCAGGGCTGCGCGTCGGTGGCGGCGAGCTCGACGCCAGTGGGCAGGGCCGTGCCCGCATCGACCCAGCGGATTGCGCCGAGCGCGTTGGTCACGCGTTGCGTGGCGGCTCGGCGCATGCGACGGGCCTGGGCCTCGTTGCGATCGACGGAGAACTCGCCGAGCAGTTCCGCCGGCGTGAGCCGGTCGACGAATCCCTTGGTGCGTGCGATCAGCCGCAGATCGGAGCCCTCAACCTCGAGCGACATCGAGCCCGACTCAGGGCTGCCGGACACCGCGGCGAATCCGCCGCCGCCGTAGAGGCCAGCTTCGCCGGCGCTCAGGACAAGCAGCCTCAGCGAGACGTTGGTGCTCGTGGGGTCGATGGCGGTACGACCGGGCAGCGGATTCCACAGGAACCCCACGTGGAGCACCTGTCCGCTCACGGCATCATCGGATTCCAGGCGAGCTGGATCGATGTCCGTGAGCACGATCGAGGCTCCGGCCTCTTCGATGCTGAACGATGCGGCCACGGGAGCAAGCCCAAGGACCTCCTCCGCACCGCCGCGACGGGTGACCTCGATGGGCGCGGCGGTGCCGCAACCGGCCGCGAGCACGGTGATCCATGCGAGGCGCTTCATCGTGCCGCTCCCGGAGTTCGACCAAGGAATCCGAACCGTGCATCGGCGGGGCGCCGGATGAGCGATGCCGGCTCTGGAATGCCGAGCGCACCGTAGGTGTCTCGCTCCACGATCTCGCGCAGCACCGCTCGCTGGATGCGCGGCAGCGGCGTGGCGAGCGCGAACGAGCCGAGCCCGTACACCGCTTCGGCTGCAGCCTTCGGGCTGGCGTATGGCCAGCCCGAGGCAAACAGCACGCGACTGGCGACACCGTGCTGCACGGCACCGAGCATGGCGTTGTAGAGCGCCCATGGCTGGCTCACGATGCCGCTCGTGTCGGTCCGCGCGTTCTCGAAGGCCGTCATCATGGCGATGCACTCATCGATCCAGGGCCATCCCATGCCGGAGAAGACGACCTTGAGCCGGGGCAGCTGGCGCATGGTCTCGGTCCACGCCGTCGGTCGGTCATGTCCGATGGCCGCGTTGCGCGTGTACGGAGCGGGTCGGCTGACGAACACCGGGAACCCATCGGCCGCGCACTGCGCGAAGAGCCGCATGGCTGGTTCATCGGTCGGCATGAAGCCCTGCAGCGCGGGACTCACGCAGATGCCATACAGCCCGAGGTCGGTGCACCGTCGGAACTCATCCCAGGCATCGTCGCTGGTTGGATCGATGCCAGCGATGCCGACGTAGCGACCATTGCCTTGTCGGACGGCATCGAGGATCGCGTCGTTGGGGATGTTTGCACCCACTCGGTCGGCTCGGAAGCCGTGCAGGATGGCGCCGGCGAGTGGCTCCGTGGCGCGCTCAAGGGCAGCCGGCGAGGCATCCAAAGGAAGCGACCCCGACGACTTCCGCACGGGGGCCGACAGCTCATTGCCGAGAAGGTCGAGGCCAGGCCAGGTGCGCGTGTGCGCGTCGATGATCATCGCGGGGCGATTGTACGGACGGCCGAGCCGGCTTGTGCACCGCTGGCGGTCGATTCCGCACGGCGTGGGGCGCCGCAACCCAGCGAGTCGATCAAGGCGCGGACCGTGCGAGCGATGCTGGCGCTGTCGATGCCGGCGTCCGCCATCTGCTCGGCACGCTCGCCGTGGCCGATCCAGGCGTCCGGAAGCCCCATGCGCACGATGCGCGAGGTGTCCAGGCCCATCTCGTTGCACGCCTCGAGCACGCAGGAGCCCAACCCGCCGCGCACCGAGTGATCCTCGATGGTCACGATCGGGGTGCCCGCCTGGATCAGGCGGCGCAGGAGGCCAGCATCGACCGGCTTGGCGAAGCGGGCGTCGTAGACGGCCACGCGGTACTCAGGCAGCATCGGAAGCGCGTCGAGGGCATCGAACGCCACCGTGCCGTAGGCGATGATGGCGACGTCGGCACCGGCTGGCTCGACCAGGGGTCGCGCGATGCCGAGTTGGAACGCGGGGCAGGGTTCATTGGCCAGGCGCGTGTCGACGTTGGCGCGCGGGTAGCGCATGGCCGACAGCCCTTGGTCGTAGCCGGCCATGAACTCGATGGCCGCCTTCATGCTGGCTTCGTCGATGGGCGCCAGCAGCGCGGCCTTGGGCAGCGTGGCCAGCAGCGACACGTCGCAGAAGCCGTGGTGCACCGCACCATCACCGCCGACGAGCCCCGCGCGATCGAGGCACAGGCGCACGGCCAGCCCCTGCAGCGCCACTTCCTGGAACGCCTGGTCGTAGGCCCGCTGCAGGAAGGTGCTGTAGACCGCGAAGAAGGGCTTCCAACCCGTCTTCGCAAGTCCGGCCATCATGTCGAGCGCGTGGCTTTCGCAGATGCCCGTGTCCCACGTGCGCTCGGGGAACTTGGCCAGCGGCTTCGAGATGCCAGTGCCGTCGGGCATGGCGGCGGTGGCGGCGCAGACCTTGGGGTCGCGCGACATCAAATCGACCATCGCCTCGCCGAAGGCCGCGGTGAACGAACGTCCGCCCTTCTTGATCTCGACGCGGCAGCCCTCGTTCTCGAGATCGCCTTCCGCGACCGTGAACGGGCTGGGCGAGTGGAACGTGCACGAATCTTGCTCAGCGAAGCGGAAGCCCTTGCCCTTGACGGTCTTCACGTGCAGCACGATCGGCCGGTCGGTGTGCTTGGCCTCGTTCAGGAACTCGATCAGCGTGGGCAGGTCATGGCCATCGATCGGACCGACCGTGAGCAGGCCGAAGTGCTCGAACCATGCATCGTCGCTGAGGAAGCTCTTGCTGCTCTCGCCGACGCGGTGATAGAGATCGCGAGCCAGCCGGCCACCGGGAATGTTGTCGGTGATCTGCTTCGCGGCCTTCTTGAATTCACCGTAGGTGTGCGACAGCCGCACGCGGTCGAAGTACTGCGCCACAGCGCCCTGCGGCTTGGCGATGCTCATCCCGTTGTCGTTGAGGATCACCAGGAACTGCCGGTGGAGCGTGCCGGCTCCGTTGAGCCCTTCCATCGCCAGGCCGTTCACGATCGACGCATCGCCGATCACGGACACCACGCGCCGACCGGTGGGGTTCTCGTGCGACCAGCCCTCGCCGTTGAGCGAGTCGCCGCGCGCCATGCCGACGGCGGTGCTGATGGCCGTGCCGGCGTGACCGACGCTGAAGAGGTCATACGGACTCTCGACGGGAGCCGGGAAGCCCGCCATGCCACCGCGCTGGCGCAGCTTGGGCAGGAGGTGCTGGCGACCGGTGAGCAGCTTGTGCGTGTAGCACTGGTGACCGACGTCGAACAGCAGTCGATCGTGACCGAAGTCGAAGACATAGTGCATCGCCACGGTGAGCTCGACCACGCCCAGGTTCGGGGCAAGGTGACCACCGCTGCGAGAGACCTGATCGCAGATCGCAGCGCGGATCTCGGCGCACAGCTCCTGCAGTTGGGCGATGCTCAGGCGTCGGAGGTCGGCAGGAAATTGGATGGTCGGCAGGTGGGCCATGGGCGGTTCTCGGGAGACGGGCAAGTCTAGTCGCCTTCGACGATTGGGCGCCGCTGGATTGAGGCGAGCGGAACGATTCCGGGGCTCAGCGCGTCCGGCCGGCGAGGTAGTCGGTCAGCCGACCGAGCGATTCGCCGGCGGGGCCCAGCGGAGCGATGGTGGCGAGTGCCTCGGTCCGCAGTCGCTCGATCTCGCTGCGCGTGCGCTCAAGGCCATGCACGATCGGGTAGGTGAGCTTGCCTGCGTCGCGGTCCTTGCCGACTGCCTTGCCGGCATGCTCGGCCGTCTGGGTCTCGTCGATCAGATCATCGACCGCTTGGAACATGACGCCGTTGAGCGTGCCCCACTGGGTCAGCTGGCTCAGGAGCTGCTCGGGAGCGCCGGCACTCAGCGCACCCATCCTGCACGAGCAGACCAGCAGCGCACCGGTCTTGTTCGCATGGATCCGTTCGAGGCGATCGACCGCGCTCAGGTCGGCGGGGAAGCCCCCGAGGGTGTCGTGCACCTGGCCGGTGATCATCGCGTTCGTGGCGCGGCTGAGCTCCATGACGATCCGAAGCGCACCCCGCGGCGACGCTGACGCGGCTTGGAAGGCGAGCGCCAGCAGCGCGTCGCCTGCGAGAATTGCCATCGCCTCGCCCATCGCCCGATGGAGCGTTGGGCGGCCGCGCCGGAGGTCGTCGTTGTCGAGCGCGGGGAGGTCATCGTGCACGAGGCTGAAGGCATGCACCATCTCGATTGCGGCAGCGGCATCGAGCGCGTCGTCGATCGAACCGCCGGCCGCGCGGGCACAGGCCAGCACCAGCGTCGGGCGCAGGCGCTTGCCGCCGCCCAAGAGCGCGTACTCCACGGCGCTGCGCAGGTTCGGCGCGTAGTCGGCATGGGCCACGTGGTGGGCCAGCCGCGACTCGATCGCGGCAAGGTCCTGTTGGTCGAACACGTCCGGCTGCGTGGTCATGGTCACGGTTCGAGTGTAACGCGACGGTGTCCCTATGATGCCACGCTCCATGGGACCTGCTGCGCACTTCCTGAAGTTCATGAATCACGGCGGCTTCGTCATGTGGCCGCTGCTCGTGCTGAGCATCATCAGCGTGACCGCGACTGTGGAGCGAACGCTCTTCTGGATCAGGCTGCACGGGCCCCGGGGCATGCGCGAGTACGACACCGTCGTGACTCGACTGCGCAATGCCGACGAGGATGGCGTGCGCAGCATGGACCGCGCGGGCGACAACCTGTACGCGGACGTGGCCGGCGGCCTGCTTGATGAAGGCACCGACGACGCCCACGCGCTGGCGGTCGTCGAGAACCAGCGGCCGCGGCTCGAGCGCTTCAGCGTGCTCATGAGCGCGATCATCACCGGTGCGCCGATGTTCGGCATCCTCGGAACCGTGCTCGGCATCATCGACAGCTTCGGCGTGCTCGGCGGCGAGGACACGCTCGCGGATCCACGCCTCGTGAGCAACGGCATTTCGGAAGCGCTGATCGCCACCGCGACGGGGCTGGTCGTCGCGCTCGTGACGCTCTTCCCCTACATGGCCTTCAAGGCGCAGTCCGACCGTGCGATGGGTCGACTCGAAGCCCTGATCGCCGCCGCCAAGACCGGCTTTCCCACGCGTCGAGCGCGCACGGCCCGACCAGCCGAAGCTCCGTCGCAGGCCTTCACCGCGTGATCGGCATGATGGCCACGATCGCCGTGCAGCCCAGGTCGTTCCACCGCGCACTCCTCATCGCGGTCGTCGTGGTGTGGTCGCTCGGATCGCCTGTGCGCGGGCAGGATGCAGCACCCGTCAAGTCCGTGCCCGATGACCAGGCGTGGACCGCATCGCGCACGGAGGCTGATGGACGGATGGTGCTCGAGACGGCGACCCGGACCTTTACCCGTGACGGTGCTCCGTCGATCACGCTCGTCGGCGTGGCACACATCGGGACCGCTGACTATTACAAGGGTGTCCAGGCCATCCTCGATGCGCACGACCTCGTGCTCTACGAATCGGTGTACCCAACTGGTGCTGCCGCGCCCGGCGGCAGCGATGGGGCGTCGCGCGTGGCGTCGACGCGAGCCAGCATGCTCTGGCTTCGCGACCGCATCGATGCGACCTGGCGAGCCGACCGAGCCGTGCCCACCATCGATCGTGTCGCCCAGCACGCCGGCATCGATGACTCGCGCGCACCGGCGTGGATCAAGGCAGCCTCGATCGATGCCTGGGGACAGCCGCTCACGATCATCGCGCTCGACGATGGGTTCTCGCTCGTCTCCCTCGGGGCCGACGGCCGCATCGGGGGCAGCGGCGAGGATGCCGACCTTCGGCTCCTGCAGCGATCACGCCAGCCCAAGGCCGACGGCGACGGGCTGCAGCGCGAGTTGGCCCGCATGCTGGGGCTCGAGTTCCAGCTCGACCGCATCAACTATGCGCAGCCCGCGTGGGTCGTGAGCGACATGACCTTCGCGCAGCTTGAGCAAGCCTTCAAACGCCGCGGCGTGACCGACGGCATGGTGCAGGGGAGCCTGCGCGGTGGCGGCCTGAGCGGCGATGCCATCGGCACGGTCATGACGATCCTGAAGTTCATGGATGCTGCCTCGGGGGGCAGCGCGAGCGAAGCGGTCAAGGTGCTCATGGTGCAGGTCCTGGGCTCGAAGACCGCTGCGCAGGGCGACATGCTCGGCGAGGAAGGCAAGGTCATCCTCGATGATCGCAACGAGGTCGTCTGGGCGGACCTCCAGCAGCGGCTTGCCGCGGCACCGCCGCAGCGCATCGCGATCTTCTACGGCGCAGCCCACATGGCGGATTTCGCGCGCAGGCTGGTGGAGTCTGGCTACACGGCCGGTGAGGTGACGTGGTCCACCACGCTTTCGGCGGATCCTCGGCGAGCCGGCATCGACGAAGCCACCATGAAAAGCCTTCGTGATGCGATGGAGCGCGCAGGTCGGCGACCCGCCAAGGCGCAGCAGCCCACCCCGCCCGAGTCGGACGAGCCGTCTGGTCCGGCACCTGCAGCACCCACTCCCGCCACGGCGCCATGAGTTCGGGCGAACTCACGCTGCGCGTCCTCTCCGGACTTCCCTTGGGGACGGCACCGCTGGTCGTGGATCCCCAGTCGGGCGCTGTGCTCGGCCGGGGAAGCGACTGCTCGCTGGTCATCGATCACCCGGCAGTCAGTCGCCGCCACGCCCGCATCGAAGCCGTGGCTGGCACGTGGACCGTGCGTGACCTGAGCAGCCGCCATGGCACCAAGGTCGACGGTGCGGCCCTCGCGCCGAACGAGCCTGTCCAGTTGCGCCCCGGATCGCGCATCGACCTGGGACCGGTGGCATTGCGCGTCGAGCGGGGCGGTCCATCCTCGGCCGCATCGATCAGTTCCACGCTGCTCGATGGCGCCGGCCAGGCACGCGCGCGCGTCGTGCAGGGTGGCGGCGCAATGGCAGCGCGCCGGCTCGATGCGCTGATTGCGATCGTCGGAACGCTGCAGCGAGCAGGCACCGAGGACGCCGTCGTGGCGGCCGTGCTTCCTGAGCTCGTGAAGGCCACGGGCTTCGCGCGCTGCGTCTTCGTGCGTGGCATCGATGCATCGGGCTCCGCCGATGTCCGCGCGGCCTGCCCCGAGGGCTCTGCATCGAGGCCGCTCAGCCGCACGCTGCTCAACGCCGCCGCTGGCGGGCAGACCGTGGAACTTGCCGAGCAACCGGATCTTGCCGGTGCGGTGAGCCTCATCATGGCCGAGGTCGTGGGAGCCGTCTGCGCGCCGGTCGTCATCGACGGCGTGGCGGAGTCGTTCCTGTACCTCGATGCATCGGGAGAGCAGACCCCGGCATCCGACGCCGGACCGTTCTGCCGTGCCATCGCCGAGATCGTCTCGATGTGCGTCTCCAACATCAGGCGCGAAGCGGCCGAGGCGGAGCGCCGTGCGCTGGTGGAAGACCTCGGTGCAGCGCGCAGCGCACAGGAACGCCTGATGCCGGCGGTCGAGGGCGAGGTCGGCGGATTCCGCTATCGGCTCGCCAGCGTGCCCGGCCGATTCGTCGCGGGTGACATCGTCGGGCTGCACGGTTCCGATGAACGCCTCACGGCCTACCTCGGCGACGTCAGCGGCAAAGGTGCCGGCGCGGCCATGCTCATGAGTGCCATCCAGGCGCACATCGCCGCTCAACTTTCGTGCGGCCGCGCCCTGCAGGAATCGGTGAACGGACTCGGCGACTTCGTCTGCGAGCACGCCGGTGCAGGTCGATTCGCCACCATGTTCTTCGCGTGCTTCGACGCGTCTTCGGGGAAGGCGACGGTCATCGATGCAGGGCATGGGTATGCGGTCCTGGTCGATCCCGTCGAGGGCCCCAAGGCCATGACCTGCGATGGCGGGCCGCCGATTGGTGCCGTTTCGGGCTGGGCCTACGACCGCAGCGACGTGGCCTGGTCCATCGGCGCGCGATTGGTCATCTTTTCCGATGGGGTCGCCGAGCAGCTCGATGCGGATGGCCAGCAGCTGGGCATGGATCGCATCGTCGACGTGCTGTCGCGCAGCGAGACCGTGGAGGGCGACGTGTCGGGGATCCTGGCCACGCTCGAGGCCCACGCCGGAGGCACGCAGTACGCCGACGATGTGACGGTGCTCAGCATCGAGCGCATGCACTGAAGCGGCCGCAGCCGGCGACACGCAAGTCGCGCGCACCGCGCGGTCCGACGCCTGCGCGCCGCCGCGGCCGAACCGCATCAGCCTTCAGTTGCCGTGCGACCAGTTCGGCGTCGTCGCGCCGTTGGCCCAGCGTCGCATGTCCATGAGGTCGCGCAGGTTGACCAGGCCGGTGCTGCCGTCGGCGTTGGAGATCGTGGCGTTGGCTCCGTAGCGCAGGAGCGGCGCGGCTTCCTGCACGAGGATCTCCAGACCTCCGGCCTGCATCGGCGCAGGTGCGGGAGCGGGGGCGGGCGAAGGAGCGAGCACGGCCGACAGAGCGTCGTGCTCGCCGAACAGCGCAAGGTCAACCCCTTGCAGGTTGCCGCCGCCCATGCGCCAGATCTCGGTGGCACCGAGTCGCGGCGGCACCGACCACGCCGCACCCGGATAGGTGTCGCTGTCCTCGATGTACAGGCCCGCAGGTCGCAGCGCGGAACTCGAGAAGACGATCATCTCGCTGCTGCGCGCGATCTGGCCGATCGATCGCGCGACGATCTTGCCCCGAACGTTGGCTCCGTTGTCCTGGTAGATCGAATCGCGGAAGCGGTAGGCCGGGATGCCGATGGCCGGATCCACGTTCCACCAGCCGCCAAGGTAGTAGGCGTTGTAGCCAAAGCCAGGCTGCAGGGCGAGGCCGGCGCCATTGACGCCGGTGATCGCGGAGAACGCCGCCGGCAGCGTGGGCTCGTACTCCATGTCGGAGTAGTAGAGCGACTCATCGAGGTTCGTTTCCGCGGTGTCGCGGTAGCCGAGGAAGGGGTCGTACTCGTAGCCCAGGAACGCGGCCAGGCGCCAACCGTAGGTCTGGGCGAGTTCGGGCGCGAGCTGCTGGCCGTTCTGGTTCTGGTACTTGACCTTCCACGCGGTCTGCACGGCGGGGCTCAGGTAGCCGGGAAGGCACTGGTCGCCGTTGTTGTTGCCGTACTGCTGCCACGCCACGATGAGCTGTCGGGCACGAGACTGGTCCTTGGATGCCTTGCCCGTCTCGATGGCCTTCTGGATGCCCACCGTGAGCAGGCTGATCAGGACCCCGATGATCGAGATGACGACGAGGATCTCGACGAGCGTAAAGGCGCGACCGTTCGTGCGGCGGTTCATGCCCGCAGCCTACGTCAAACCCGTGGCGTCGCGACGACAGAAGTCGTGAGCATGCTCAGGCCTCGTTCGGCTGGGGACCGCGTGCCGCGCCGGCGGCGGGGCATCGACCTGGTCCGCCGAGCGCTCAAGGCGCGATGGTCACCCCGTCTGCCCGACGGAGACCTGCGCGACCTGGCCTGCAGCGATCTTGGCGGCACCGCTGCCGAGCTCGCCGATCGGATCGGGCGGCTTGATCTCGACCAGCTTCTCGCCGAGCCGCGCCTGGCCCGCACGGACCTTGGCTTCGAAAGCCTTGCATTCCTGCAGGAGGCGGGGAAGGATCTCCTCCTCGGTCACGTTGGCGACCTTCTGGCCCTGCACGTAGATGATCCCTCGGCGGTCGCCGGCGAACACCGCGACATCGGCGCCCTCGGCCTCGCCGGGACCATTCACGATGCAGCCCATCACGGCGACCTTCACGGGCAGCTCGAGCTCAGGCATGAGGACCTTCTCGACTTCCTTCACCAGCGTGAAGAGGTCGACCTGGATGCGCCCGCAGGTCGGGCAGGCAATCAGCTCGACGCCCTTGCGCTCGCGCATCCCGAGGCAGCAGAGCATCTCGATCGCGTCCTTGACCTCGTCGATGTGGTCGCTCGCGTACGAGATGCGCACGGTGTCGCCGATCCCGTTGGCCAGCAGCGTGCTGAGCGCCGAGATGGAGCGGATGCAGCCTGAGTCGCGCGTGCCGGCATGGGTGACGCCGAGGTGCAAGGGATAGTCGAATCGCTTGGAGATCTCGGTGTAGATGTCGATCACGAGTGCCGCATCCATGCTCTTGGCGCTGATGCAGACATCGTGGAAGTCACGCTCGGCGAAGATGTCGAGGTACTCCTCGAGCTTGGCGATCATGAGCGCGAGCAGGTGGCCCGACTTGTGGCCGGCGAAGAACTTGCCCAGTTCCTCGGCGCGGCGCGCCTTGTCCCGGCGCTCGATGATCGAGCCCTCGTTGACGCCGATGCGGATCGGGATGCCGCGTTCCTTGCAGGCGTCGATCACCTTGTTGACCTGGTCGCGGTCGCTGATGTTGCCCGGGTTGAGGCGGATCTTGTGGACCCCGGCCTCGACGGCCTCGAGCGCGCGCTGGTAGTGGAAGTGCACGTCGGCCACGACCGGCACCTTGACCTGGCGCATGACTTCCTTCAGCGCCTCGGTGTCCTTGCGCTCGGGCACCGCCACGCGCACGATGTCGGCGCCGGCCTTGGCGTAGCGGTTGATCTCGGCCACGCAGGCATCGATGTCATGCGTGTAGCCGGCGTTCATGGTCTGCACGACGACGGGAGCGCCGCCACCGATGCGCACGCGGCCGACGCGATCGTCACCGACGATGACCTGACGGGTGATCTTGCGGGGAGTCATGGGCCGGGGAGTGTAGCCCCGAGCCACGTCCCGGTTCCATAACCGCTATCTTCGCACGCTCAGGAGAACCAGCATGACCACCCCAGGAAACGGCTCAGCCAACGGACGGCTCTCGATCATGATGTTTCTGCAGTACGCCATCTGGGGCGCCTGGCTGCCCTTGCTGTGGCCGTACCTCTCGAACCACCTGAAGTTCTCCGGCGCCGACATCGGCAACGCCTTCGCCCTGGGCGCGCTCGGCGCGATCTTCGCGCCCTGGATCGCCGGCCAGGTGGCTGACCGCTACTTCAACACCGAGCGCTTCCTCGGGCTGGCCCACATCGCCGGTGGCGTGCTGGTCTGGATGCTGGCGTCGATCCAGACCGTCGACCAGTTCCTCTGGTTCAGCTTCTTCTACAGCATCGTCTACTCGCCCACGCTGCCGCTCACGAACTCGCTCGCCCTCAGCCACTGCGACCGCGACCGTGACTTCGGCAAGGTCCGTCTCTGGGGCACGGTCGGCTGGATCGTCGTCGGCATCGCCATCGGACAGTGGCTGCTGCGGACCCACACCCCGTCAGCCGAGGCGCTCGCGGGCCTCGATGCCGCCGCCGCCAAGGCGAAGACCGATGCCGCGCACTTCGCCGGCATGGCCGACGCGTTCAAACTCTCGGGCTTCCTCGGTGTGGTGATGGGCGTCTACTGCTTGCTCGTCCTGCCCAGCACGCCACCTCAGCCTGGCCGCCAGAAGAGCGCCATCCGCGAAGCCATCCAGCAGGTCCGCCTGGCGCCGCTGGTCACGCTGTTCATGCTCGCGGTTCCCGTGAGCTGCATCCACCAGTTCTACTTCGTCCACACGAGCGGTTTCGTGGGCGGCCTGCAGGGCGACACCGAGGATGGCTTCAGCAAGATCGTCAACTCGATCTTCGGCGTCGGTGGTGGCGGCCTCATGACCATCGGCCAGATGAGCGAGATCGCCGTGCTCGCCTTCATCCCCACGCTCGCGGCGACCTACAGCCGCAAGACGCTGCTCGCGATCGGCCTCGGCGCCTACGCCGCCCGCATGTTCCTCTTCGCCTACGGCCCCGGCATGGCCGCGGGCGCCGGTATGAGCCCGCTGGCGTTTGTCATCCCCGGGATCGCGCTGCATGGACTGTGCTTCGGCTGCTTCATCTTCGTCGCCTTCATGATCGTCGATGAAGAGACCAGCGGCGACGTGCGCGCGAGCGCGCAAAGCTTGTTCAACCTTGTCATCATCGGGATCGGGATCATCGTCGGCAGCAAGATCGCGAGCGCCGTATCCGACATCACCAAGGTCGACGGCGTGCAGGACTTCAAGGCCATGTTCAGCGTGCCGATGTGGGGCGCGCTCTTCTGCCTCGTCATGCTGTTGATGTTCTACCTGCCCAAGAGCCCGCGGCAGGCGACCGCCGCGAACTGACGGCGCAAGGTGCGAGCGACGAATCCACGCGCATCCGTCGCGTGATCGTGCGCTCGTCCTCCCGCGACCTCGGGTTCCGGCCGCGCGGACGCGCGCGCTGCACCCGGCTCCGCGCGCGCTCCTCCTGCGTCGCTCGGCGGGGCTGGCACCCGCCTCCGATGATCGCGCACCGTGCCGCCATCGCGACTCCGCAGGCCGCGCAGCTCGGAACCGCTCGGTCGCTCCGGACGAGCGGGGGTTGCGCCTGCCCTGCGGCCGTCGCGGAAAGGGGGCGCGGCATGCCTCGCCGAGCGAGTTCCGCAGCCTGCGAGGAAAGCTGGCGCGCAGTGCCAGTCAGTGACCACAGGTTGACATCCGCGCCAGTTTCTGAGCAGGCGAGGACTGTCTGAGCGAACGAGGCATGCCGGCGCCCCAAAGGAGCGACGGCCGCGAAGAAAACGGCAAGCACGCAGAGCGTCGAACCGCCCGCGCTCAGCCGGTCCAGGCCGGGAGCGTGGCCACGCCGCCTTCCATCGCGAGCGCCGACAGCGGCGTGCCCTCGGGCACCGGCGTCAGGCCATCGCGACGGGTGAGCGAGAGCTTGGTCTGCCCGCGCATGTGCTCCTCGAGCGCGATCTCGAGTGCCTTGCGCCGGTCGTCCGGCAACTTGGCGAAGGCTTCGCGCCCGCGGCACTTGGGGAAGCCTCGGCAACCAAGCCACGGGCCCCGCTTGCCATCGCGCAGGTTCATCACGTCGCCGCACTTGGGGCAGGGGATGTCCGTCACGACCGGCGGGGGCGAGGGGAACTTGAGCCCGCCCTTGCGGTCGAGATTCAGGATGAACGGCGGTGGCTCAGTCGGCAGCTCGGCTGCCTTCTTGCCCTTGGGCTTCACGGGGCGCGGCTTGTCCTCGACAAGGAACTCGCCGAAGCGGCCCGTGCGTTTGACCATCGGCACGCCTGCAGGCGAGAGCAGGTCGAGCTGCTCGGCCATGAGCGGTTCGCCGCGGCGATTGCAAGGCGATGCGAAGGAGCACGCCGGGACCATCTTGGGTGGTTTCGGCTTGGCCTTGGAGGAAGCCTTCTTCGCGGGCTTGGCGGCGGCGGCCGGATCGGGGACCTTCTCGTTGTAGCCGCTGCACGACAGGAACTTTCCCGTTCGACCGAGTCGGTACTCGAGCCGACGCCCGCACTGCGGGCAGGCGTGCGGCGATGGCTCCGACGAAGCCTTGACGTGGTCGGCCTGCGCAGCGGTGCCCAGCAGCGGCTTGAGCGCATCGTGGAATCGGTGGAGCAGGTCCGTCCAGCGTTCCTTGCCCTGCGCGACCTCGTCGAGTTCGCGCTCGATGCCGCGGGTGTAGCCGAGTTCGATGAACTGGCTCTTGAAGCCGGCCTTCAGGAACTCGGTCACGGCCTCGCCGAGCGCGGTGGCGTAGAAGCGGCGATCCTGCTGCTCGACGTAGCCACGATCCTCGATGGTGTTGATCGTGCTGGCGTAGGTCGAAGGCCGGCCGATGCCCTCTTCCTCGAGTTTCTTGACGAGCGTGGCTTCGGAATAGCGCGGCGGGGGAGCTTGGAAGCGCTGGCGCGGCTCGATGTCGAAGGGCGCGAGCATCGCACCCTTCTCGAAGGCTGGCAGGACCTGGTCGCCATCGTCCTTGGGCAGGCCGCTGATCTTGTAGAAGCCGTCGAAGCGCAGGACCCGGCCGTTGGCCTTGAAGACCGCACCAGTGTCGCGATCCGATCGGCGCATGCGCACAGCGGTCGAATCCCATTCGGCATCAGTCGATTGGCACGCGACGAAGCACGACCAGATCAGCCGGTACAGCTTGAGCTGCTCGTCCGTGAGCGCACTGGCGATGCGGTCCGGCTCGCGGAACGCGTCGGTGGGACGGATCGCCTCGTGGGCTTCCTGCGCGGCCTCGTTGCTGCTCGCGTAGAAGCGGGGCTTCTCGGGAACGTACCGGTCGCCAACGCGATCCTTCAGGTACCGACGCGCCATGTCGACGGCCTCGCGCGACAGGTTGGTCGAGTCCGTTCGCATGTAGGTGATCAGGCCGACGCGGCCTTCGCCCGGAAGATCGATGCCTTCGTAGAGCTGCTGGGCGATCCGCATGGTGCGATCGGTCGACATGCCCAGCCGGCTGCTGGCGGCTTGCTGGAGCGTGCTCGTGATGAACGGCGGGTACGGCTTGGAGCGCGTGCGGGTGACGTCGATGGACTCGACGCGGTAGCGCGCCGCCGGATCGGGTCGGCCCACGATGCGCACGAGCTTCTGGCCGCGCCCCTTGGCGGCACCATCGCTTGCGCGGTCGGTGCGCAGGTCGATCAGACCAGCAGCCTCGGCAGCCGACTGGGCATCTGGTGCCAGATCGACCTCGCTCGTGTTCGGGGCTTCGATGCGCAGCGGCTTGCCGCCCACCTCGACGAGTTCGCACGAGAGCGCGGTGTGCTCGGCCAGCCACGCCATGCGCTCGCGCACGAGTGGCGGACGGCCGCGCTCATCGCGGCGCGCGAGGAACGTGGACCATTCGCCGTGGAGGCCAACCGCCGCATCAACCTGGAAGGTCATGCAGGCGGAAAGCTCCCATGACTCGCTCGGTGTGAACGCACGAATCTCCTGCTCGCGCTCGACCACGATCCGGGTGGCCACGCTCTGCACGCGGCCTGCGCTCAGGCCGCCGGCGACCTTCTTCCACAGGATTGGGGAGACCTGGTAGCCCACGATGCGATCGACGATGCGGCGAGCCTGCTGCGCATCGACGCGGTCCATGTTGATGGCGCGCGGCGACTGGAACGCGCGCTGCACCTCGCTCTTGGTGATCGCGTCGAACGTCACGCGCTTGGCCTGGGCCGGCTCCACGCCGAGCACCTGGGTGAGGTGCCAGGCGATCGCTTCGCCCTCGCGGTCCAAGTCGGTGGCGAACCAGACCTCGTTGGCGCTCTTGGCCAGCCGACGCAGCTCCGACACGGTGCGCGTCTTGTCGTCGTCGATTTCGTAGGTCGGGGCGAAGTCGTGATCGAGATCAACCCCCGGGACCGGCTGCTTCTCGCCCTTGGGGGACTTGCTCGGCAGGTCGCGAATGTGGCCGATGGAGGCCTTCACCACGAAGCCGGGACCGAGGTACTTCTCGATGGTCTTGGCCTTGGCGGGGCTCTCGACGATCACCAGCTGGTACGCGCCCTTGGGGGTCGGCGTGGGCTCGGCATCCCGGCGGCGGGAACCGGATCGCTTCGATGAGGAGGTGCGTGCTTTGGCCATCGTCGGGGGCGGAGTGATACGGAGAAAGTGAAGGCGGTGTCAACGACCCACGGGCCCGGGAGTGACCGTGATGCATGGGGCGTCGGCGTTTTTCGCCGCGTTTCTCCAGCGTTTCACGCGAAAGATATTTTTGCGATCTCAGCCATGCGCTCCTCCGTGAGCCCGTCGCCCGCATCGATCCACGTCGAGCCCGGCGTGTCGGCGAAGCGCTTCAGCCACGTGCGCTGCTGCTTCGCGAGCTGACGCGTGGCGATCTTGATCGCCTCGAAGGCGTCGTCCTCGCTCGATGCCCCACGAAGGTGCGCGATCAGTTCGCGGTACCCGACGGCGGTCGCGGCTTGGGTACCGAATCCGCCGGCGGCGAGCAACGACCGGACTTCCTCGACGAGCCCCATCGCGCGCATGCCGCGCACACGTGCATTGATGCGACGATTGTTCGCCTCGACGCCCATGCAGAGGCCGATCAGCGACCAGCCGGCGGGCAAGGCCGTCGGTCGCTCGCGCCACTGCGCCTGCAACACGCTGATGGGTGTCCCGGTGGCACGATGGACCTCGATCGCCCGGATCGTGCGCCGCCGATCGTTGCGGTGGATGCGATCGGCGGCGGTCGGATCGATCCGCATGAGCTCGGTGCGGAGCGCATCGAGGTCCCACGCGGCGAGTTCCTCGCGCAGTGCGGGATCCGCCGGCGGCCCGTCGAATAGACCTTCCAGCAGCGCTTTGGCATACAGGTTCGTTCCACCCACCACGATGGCCACGCCGCCACGGCCGTGGATCGCAGCGAGCGCCGCATGCGCGTGTTCCAGCCAATCCTCGACCGTGAAGCCATCGTGGGTCGGTTCGACGAGGTCGAGTCCGTGGTGGGCAACCTCGGCGCGCTCGGCAGCGGTCGGCTTGGCCGTGCCGACGTCCATGCCCCGGTAGACCTGCATGCTGTCAGCACTGATCAGCTCAGCCCGCGGCCCCGCGGCGCGGGCCATGGCCATGGCCAGCGCGCTCTTGCCGCTGGCGGTCGGTCCCATCACCACGATGACTCGGCCTTCAGCCATTCGCGGACGGTACCTTCCGTCGCCCGGAGCCCCAATCATGCCCAAGAAGACCATCCGCGACCTCGACGTGACCGGCAAGCGCGTGTTCATTCGCGCCGACTTCAACGTGCCCATGGATGACCACGGGCGCATCACCGACGACCGTCGCGTTCGACTGACGGTGCCCACCATCCTGAGCGTGCTTGATCGTGGTGGCGCCGTCGTGGTGGCCAGTCACCTCGGGCGCCCGGATGGCACCGGGTTCCAGGCGTCTGAGAGCGCTCGGCCCGTGCGCGATCTCCTCGATCAGCTCCTCGCCGGGCACATCGTCGGATCGGTGCAGATGGCGGGGGACCTGCCCACGTCACCTGAGTCGGCCGCCGCGGCCGCCGCGCTCAAGCCTCGACAGGTGCTGCTCCTTGAAAACCTGCGTTTCGAGAAGGGCGAGAAGAAGGGCGACCCTGCCTTCGCCGCCAAGCTCGCTGGCTACGCCGATGCCTACGTCAACGATGCCTTTGGCTGCTCGCACCGCACCGATGCGAGCATGGATGCGCTGCCGCGCGCGATGGCGCCCAAGCCCTGCGTTGCGGGCCTGCTGCTTGAGCGGGAACTGACCTACCTGCAGGGCGTCTTGGACCACCCGAAGAAGCCGTTCGTCGCCATCATCGGCGGCGCCAAGGTCAGCGACAAGATCGCGGCGCTCACCAACCTGTGCGGTCGCGTCGACACGATCCTCGTGGGCGGAGCGATGGCCTACACGTTCCTGCTTGCGCAAGGCGTCAGCGTCGGGCGCAGCCTGGTGCAGCGGGACATGGTTGAGCAGGCTCGGACCATCCTTGACCTCGCGAAGGATCGTGGTACGCAGCTGCTCCTCCCCACCGATCATGTCTGCGGTGCCGAGCTCAAGGCAGGCACCCCGACCAGCGTCGTGGCCGGTGCGATCCCTGACGGACTCATGGGCCTGGACATCGGCCCGGCGACTCTGGCGGCCTACTCAGCGGCAGTCCGAGGCGCCAGGACCATCGTGTGGAACGGACCCATGGGCGCGTTCGAGACCCAACCGTTCGAGGTCGGCACCTTCGGCCTGGCGAGCGCGGTTGCCGAAGCCACGAAGCTTGGCTGCACCTCCGTGGCCGGCGGCGGCGATACCGCCAGCGCGGTGGAGCAGGCGGGGCTGGCCGATGCGCTGACGCACATCTCCACCGGGGGTGGCGCCAGCCTCGAGATGCTCGAAGGCAAGTCCTTCGCATGCCTGAACGCCCTTCAGGATGCCTGATTCGACCCAGCTTCGGTCTATACTCGCCCCAGAGGACTCGCCGCCATGCTGACCCACACGATCGCCGCGTTCACCTGTGTCGCCACCCTGTTCGCCGCAGCGCAGGAGCCTGAGAAGCTCAAGGTCGGCTCGGCCATGCCCAGCCTCGACAACGTCGAGATGGTGCAGGGTTCGAAGGACAACCTCACCGACGCCAAGGTCACGGTGGTGGAGTTCTGGGCCACGTGGTGTGGCCCGTGCCGCAAGGCGATCCCGCACATCAACGACGTCGCCGCCGCCAACGCCTGGCGTGGACTGCGCGTGCTCGGCGTGAGCACCGACTCGACCGACGACAAGTCGAAGGTCAAGCCCTTCGTCGACAAGATGGGTTCGCGCATGACCTACAACGTCGGTTGGGCCGGCGAAGGCATCAGCCGCAGCTGGATGGAGGCGTCGGGCCAGAAGGGCATTCCGACAGCGTTCGTCTGCACCAACGGCAAGATCGCCTGGATCGGCCACCCGATGGACGACGGCTTCGAATCGGCGATCCGCAAGTGCCTGTCGGGCCGCTTCGACCCCGAGCTCTCCCCCAAGGGCGAGCAGTACCTCGAGGCCGGCCGCAACGCGGCCAAGAAGAAGAACTGGCGCGAGGCCTCGAAGCACTTCGATGACTGCATCGCGCTGAAGCCCGAGATCTTCGTCGACGCGATGGAAGCCAAGTACCAGATGCTCGCCGACCAGCAGAAGGATGCCGCCGCGGCGAAGGCGTGGGTCGCCGACGTCGCTGGCAAGCTCTCGTCGAGCCCCGTGGCCTTGGCCGAGTTCGCCGTCTTCATCGCGCAGGATCCGCGTCTGCAGCAGCACGACCCCGAGTCGGCGCAGACCCTGATCGAGGGAGCGATGGCGACAGGCGGCTCCAAGACCGACGTGCTCGTTGCCGCAGCGCGCGTTGCGGCCGCCTCGGGCAAGTTCGACGCTGCGGTCGATCTTCAGAACAAGGCATGGCGGCAGGCGACCCCTGAGCAGAAGCCCTACCTCAAGACCGACCTCGATGCCTACAAGCAGTCGCAGGCCAAGGGTGCCTCGGCCAAGGTCGGTCAGTGACCCACGGCCGGCTCGCGTTTCCCCCCGGGGTCGCGGTCGGTGCTTCGATCCTCAGCGCTGACTTCGCCGAGCTTGGCCACGAGATCGCAGCGGCGCTCGGCGCCGGTGCGGGCTTCATCCACGTCGATGTGATGGATGGACACTTCGTGCCGAACCTGTCCATGGGGCCGGCGGTCTGTGCTTCGGTGCGCCGCGCTGCGCCTCGGGCTCCCGTGGACGTGCACCTGATGGTGCAGCGTCCGCTCTCGTTCATCGAGCCCTTCGCCAAGGCCGGCGCCGATTGGTGCACCGTCCACGTCGAAGCGCAGGACGACCCACGCGAATGCGCCGAGCGGTCACGATCGCTTGGCATGAAAGCGGGCCTCGCCTTCAACCCGCGCACGCCGATCGAGCATGCGCTCGATGCTGGGCTGCTTGAAGCGGCGGACTTCATCCTCCTCATGAGCGTGCAACCGGGCTACAGCGGCCAGGCCTTCATGCCCGAGGTCTTGGCCAAGGCCAGGGTGCTGCGCCGGTCAGGCTGGCAGGGGCCGATCGAGATCGACGGCGGCGTCTCGCCGATGAACGCCGAAGCGTGCCGCGCTGCCGGCTGCACGCTCTTGGTGTCGGCAAGCGCGATCTTCGGCAGCGGTGACTACGCCGCTGCCATCCATGGCATGCTGGCCTGAGCGCTCCACGCGTTCCCGCTCCACGCGATGGCGTGTGGGCGATCGCCGGATCGCGCTAGGATCCGTGCCACACGGAGGTCAACGTGGCAGAGCAGTCGGCACCCGCATCGCGTGAACGCACCTGGGAGGAAGAAGGCCTCGGCGACAAGCGCGCCGTGCCCGAGGGGCTGTGGACCCAGTGCGAGGGTTGTGGCGAGACGCTCTTCCGCAAGGCGCTCGAAACGAACCTCATGGTCTGCCCCAAGTGCGACCTGCACATGCGCATCTCCGGCACGCAGCGCATCGCGCAGTTGCTCGATGAGGGCAGCTTCGAACCGATGGACGCGAACCTCACCGCGAACGATCCGCTCGGCTTCGTCGACATGAAGGCGTACCCCGACCGCATCAAGTCGGCGCAGCGCTCCAGCGGGCAGCCGGAGGGCCTCATCTCCGGGACCGGCTTCGTGAAGGGCCGCAAGGTCGTGGTGTGCGTCATGGATTTCTCGTTCCTCGCCGGCAGCATGGGGAGCGTGGTCGGCGAGAAGATCACCCGCGCCACCCTGTACGCGCTCGAGCACGGGTTGCCGCTCATCATCGTGTCATGCTCCGGTGGCGCGCGCATGCAGGAGTCGGGTCTTTCGCTGATGCAGATGGCCAAGACCAGCGCTGCGCTCGCCCGGCTCGACGAAGCGGGAGGCCTGTTCATCAGCGTGCTCACGGATCCGACCACCGGTGGGGTCACCGCCAGCTTCGCGATGCTCGGCGACGTCATCATCGCCGAACCCAAGGCGCTCATCGGTTTCGCGGGCCCGCGCGTGATCAAGCAGACGATCCGCCAGGACCTGCCCGATGGCTTCCAGACCTCGGAGTTCCTGCTCAACGCGGGCTTCATCGACCGCATCGTGCATCGCAGCGCGCTCCGCAGCGAGATCGCCCGCCTCATCGACTTCGCGGGCTGATGCCCACGCTCCCCGCGCCACCGCGAGGCCCTTGCGCATGAGCGACCAACGATCGATGCGCGCGGCAGCGGGGTGGTCGCTCGCGGCCGGTCTGCTGTTCTGCCTGCCGTTCTCGAGCATGGGGTGGTGGTGGTCCATCCCGGCGTTGGCCTGTCATGCACTCGCAGCCGGCGGATCCATGCCGTGGTGGAAGCGCCTCGTGGCGGGTTGGCTCGGCTGGTTGCCGTGCTGGATCATCCTCGAAGGCTGGCTGCACCAGGTCACCACCGCTGGCTGCATCGTGCTCATCGCCTACATGGCGCTGTGGTCGGCGCTCGTTCCGGTCATGGCCGCGCGACTGCGCACGAGCCTCGGCGAGCGTGCGGCGTGGCTCGGTTTTCCGCTGGCGCTCGTCGGCATCGAATGGGCCAGGTCGCGTCCCATCTGGGATGGCTACGCCTGGTTCCAGTCAGGTCATGCCTGGATCGACGCCACGCTTCCTGCTCAGGCTGCTGATCTCTTCGGGGTCGGCCTCATCAGCCTCATGGCTGCGTTGTCGGGCGAGGCCATCGCGCGCGTCTGGTCACGCCGCGCGCCGAGTGCCCCGTCACGTGCTCGGTCCTGGCGTGCGCCGGCGGCCCTCGCGATCGCACTCGTCAGCGCTGCCACGGCGTGGGGTGCGTACCGCGTGGCCACCACACCGAGCGCGGCACGCGTGCGGATCGTCGCGGTCCAGACCGATGTGCTGACCAGCAACAAGATCCGATGGACGCCGGAGCAGCAGGTCAAGGACATGCAGCAGGCGCTCGACCTGTCGGCACGAGCGGTGCTCGACCTTCGATCGGTCGGGGCGACGGATCCCGAACTCCCCACGTTGATCGTCTGGCCCGAGACCTCGGTGCCCGGCTTTGGCCTCGATCCTGCCACGGTGGAGACCGTGGTCCGCGTTCAGGCGTGGCCCGGCGACCGGTTCGTCGAACCCATCCTCGAGCTCAGCCGTGTGGCGGGCCCCGTGCTGGTCGGCAGCCCCGCGTTCGATGGGCTCCGAGAGAACGGGAACCGCTGGGCCTGGGATCGCCAGTTCAATGCGGCCTACCTCATCGACGACGGCGTGGTGACGGACCGTTACGACAAGGCCTACCTCACGCCCTTCGGTGAGCGCATGCCCTACATCAGCGCCTGGGACTGGCTCGAGGATCAACTGCTGTCCTTGGGCGCAGCTGGCATGAGCTTCGACATGGACGCTGGCGATCGCCCGCGCAACGTGGCCTGGCCTGGCACCGAGCTGCGCATCGCGACGCCGATCTGCTTCGAGGACACGGTGTCGCATGTGGTCCGTCGCAT
>JAGWXC010000109.1 GCA_018970045.1 Planctomycetota bacterium
GGATTCGCGGCGCCGAAGGTGAACTGCGTGATCTTCGAGAGCGAGCCCGTGGGCGTGATGCTCGTGAGCGCCGTGGCGTTGGCCGCGATCAGCGTGAGGATGATGATCAGCGGGATGGACAGCAGGCCCAGCCATGGGTCGACCCCGAACCATGCCCAGTTCATCCAGACGGTGATGCCGACCATGATCGGCACGCCAACGAGCGTGATCCAGAGCGGGAACTCGACCTCTCGCAGGCAGTCGTTGCCGGCAGCGCGCTTGGAGAACATGCCCGTGAAGGCACTGATGAGCACCTTCGGCTTGGCGAAGAGTCCGACCATGCTGGCGGTGACCATCATGGAAACGCCCAGCCAGAGCGTCCAATTGTTCATGATGTGGCGCTCGTCGTAGATCGCCTTCGACGGGTCGAACGCACCGGCGGCATCGACGATCGCCTTGTAGTTCTTGGGGTTGATCTCGCCGGCGCCGATCATGACGGGCGCGAGCACGCCGAAGCCCAGCGCCATGCCGACCATCAGGCTGTTGGTCAGGCGCATGCCCATCAGGCCGCCGGCGCCGAACATGGTGAGCTCAAGGCCCAGGCGCAGGCCCAGCTGCTCGGCGGGGATCCCGCCCAGTCGCGGCATGATGTCGCTGCCGCGAGCGGCCATCCATTCGAAGAAGGTCGTGGTGAGCCGCTCGGGCAGGTGCCAGACTTCGCCCATGTGGCGAGCCATGCCGGCCTTGATCTGCACCAGTCCCATGATGCCCGTGGCGACCATGGAGTGGATCAGGGCGGCCAGGCCCGCGGCGATCGCGAGAGCCTTCGCCTTGAACATGCCCGCGCGCGTGCCTTCGCTGTCGGCGGCGCTCGCCGGCCGGGCCACGGGCATGCCATCAACCATGTTCTTGGTGCCGCCTGCGGGCGCATCGGGATAGAGCGAGTCCATCACGACTGCTGCAGCACGGCCTTCGGGGAAGGGCTGCTGCTCATCGTTGATGAAGCGCCGCTTCATCGGGAACGCGACCAGCACGCCAAGGATGCTCGCCAGGATGTTCCAGACCATCATTTGGAACGCCGGCATGGCCTTGTTCTCGATGAACATGTAGGCCATGAGTGCGCTGATGAGCGGCCCGGTCATGTAGCCCGCCGCCGTCGCGATCGACTGCACGGCATTGTTCTCGAGGATGGTCAGGTCCTTGAACCCAATGCGTGCAAAGGTGCGGAAGATGACGAAGCTCAGGATGACGCTCGTCACGCCCACGCCGAGGGTCCAGCCGGTCTTGGCACCAACGTAGAGGTTGGTGGCGCTCAGGACGCCCCCGAGCAGGAAGCCCGTCAGGGCCGCGCGCAGGGTCAGCTGCGGCATGTTGCCGCGGTAGACGTTCTCCAGCCACCAGCGGTCCTTCTCCTCGCGGGACATCGTGCGGACCTGCTCGTCGTTCAGCTGGGGAAGCGCCATGCGTCGTGTCTCCGGGATGGGGCGCGCCGCCATTGGCGCGGCACGGGTTGGCCGTGCGGGGGCGCAGTCTAGGGGCGAGCCGCTTGGCGCGCGGCGGCGATGAACGCCTCGATCAGGTGGATGTCCTTGACCCCGCGCTCGCGCTCGACGCCGCTCGAGACATCGACGCACCACGGGCGCACGGTGCGGATGGCGCTGCCCACGCTGGCAGGGGTGAGTCCGCCTGCAAGCACCAGGTGTGGCGCGATCAGGCCGCGCATCTGCGCAAGCGCTTCATGATCGAAGCTGATGCCGCTGCCAGCCTTCGGTCCGTCCACCACGATCGCCTCGGGTTCGGTAGCGCCTGACCACAGGCGCACGCGCTCCTCGTCCCAGGGGATCGCCTTCCACGTGCGCACGCCGCGATCGGTGAGCGAGCGCACCTCGTCGAGCCGCTCGCTGCCGTGCAGCTGCACGATGCCCGGCCACCAGCCGAGCGCAGGATGACGCGGCTGGTCGACGAAGAGCGCCACCGGTGTGCACTCGGGGGCGCTGGACTCAAGCGCGGCGACGATCGACCGCGCCACGGCCTCGTCGACGGTGCGTGGGCTCGCCGCCGCGAAGATCACGCCCACGAAGTCAGCACCCGCGCGTGCAGCCGCGAGCGCCGTGGCTGCATCGCGCACCCCGCAGATCTTGACCTTGCAGCCGCTCACGCGCTGAGTTCCCGTTCGAGCTGGGCCAGCACCTCGGCAGCGGGCACCGACAGCGGGCTCGCGCGCAGCAAGGCGATCGTGGCCCGTGCGCGATCCAGGTCACGCAGGTAGCGCACGCAGATCGTGGCAAGCATGAGCTGCACGGCCTCCCGCTGCGCGGACTTGGGGTGCACGCGCAGCAGGTTGGCGTAGGCATCGGCGGCCAGGCTGTGCTGGCCGTGTTCGTGCAGGCCGTTCGCCAGCTGCAGCTGCGCGGGTTCGGCGAGCGACCAATGCGGCGTGAGCGTGGTGAGCGTGCGCACGCCCTCGACGACTTTGGTCCAGTCGCCAGCGCGCATCGCGGCACTCAACGCAGCCCGCGCATGGGGGATGCGGTCGTCGGTGGGCTTGGCGGACGCTGCGAATCGCTCGGCCGTGTCGCGACTGGCGCTCTCGAACGCGCCCCCGGGCCGATCGGCAAGGGCCGCGCGCATCTCGGCGCGACGCTTCCACTGCCGAAGGATGAAGAAGAGATCGAAGTCGTCGCGCGGCAGGACCTTCAGCCAGAGCATGATGAAGGCCGAGAGCCCGCCGAGCGCGAAACCGAGGAGATGGGCCTCGTAGGCCACGCCGTCGCCGCGCCCGCGCGTGAAGCCGATGAAGTCGAGGGCCGCGAAGATCGCGACGAACCAGAGTGCCGGCACCCGCCAGAACCCCCAGAAGAGCAGGAGCACCCGGGCCCGCGGGTAGAAGACGGCGAACGCTGCGGCACAGGCACAGACGGTGCCGCTGGCGCCGACCAGCATGCCGAACGGGCCCGAGACCATGGGGTAGAGCGCGCCGACCGCGGTGCCCAGCGCCAGATAGACCGTGGCGAAGAGCAGGGACCCAAATCGCCGTTCGAGGGCGGATCCGAAGGCCCAGAAGAAGATGGCGTTGCCCAGAAGATGCCAAATACTGCCGCGATCGTGCACGAACTGGTAGGTGGCGTACTGCCACCAGTGCGGGTCGAACCCCGACAGCGCGAGGGAGCGATAAATCCCGTCGGCCCAAGGAGAGCGGATGCACGCGATCCACACGAACGTGTTGATGGCCAGGATCCCGACGGTCACGCGCGGGACGACGGCAGAAGGGCGGTCAGTGCCGAGCGGAATCATGAGGATGGGCCCGTATGCGGGGCGAATCGGG
The DNA here is from genome assembly GCA_018970045.1 of Planctomycetota bacterium. GTDB lineage: Bacteria > Planctomycetota > Phycisphaerae > Phycisphaerales > SM1A02 > SYIB01. The sequence continues at coordinate 3,305 of JAGWXC010000109.1, forward strand.
ACCCGGGAGCACTATAGTCCGGGACTCGCATCACCGAACCGCATTGGGAGACCGAACCATGGCCACCGCCACCGCACCGACCTTCGACAAGGGCCTCGCCAACACCGTCGCCGCCGAGACGCAGATGTCGTTCATCGATGGTGGCAAGGGCGTGCTCGAGTACGTGGGCATCGACATCGACTCGCTGGCGCGCAACAGCACGTTCGAGGAGACGGTCTACCTGCTGTGGAACCTCAAGCTGCCGACCAAGGCCGAGCTCGACGCGTTCTGCACTGAGCTGCGCGCGGAATACATGCTGCCGGCCGAGATGGACGCGCTGATCCGCCAGTTCCCGCGCTCCACGCCGCCGATGCACGCGCTGCGCACGATGATCAGCTCGCTGGCGATGTTCGACCGCGAAGCTGACGTCAACACCCCCGAGGCCAACCGCCGCAAGGCGCTGCGCATCGTGGCCAAGACCCCGGCGCTCATCGCGCGCTTCGACCGTCACCGCAAGGGCAAGCCCTTCGTCGATCCCCAGCCTGACCTGACCATCGCGCAGAACTTCCTGCTCATGCTCAACGGCGAGCTGCCGACCGATGCCATGGCCAAGGCGCTGGACGTCTGCCTGATCCTGCACGCCGACCACGGCCTCAACGCGAGCACCTTCGCCGCGCGCGTCACCATCGCCACGCTGAGCGACATGTACAGCGCGATCACGACGGCCGTCGGCACCCTCAAGGGCCCGCTCCATGGCGGCGCCAACGAGGAAGTGATGCACATGCTCAACGAGATCGGCACGATCGACAAGGTCGATGCCTACATGGCGGGCAAGCTCGAGCGCAAGGAGCTCATCATGGGCTTCGGTCACCGCGTCTACAAGGCGTACGACCCGCGCGCGACCTACCTGAAGACCTTCGCCAAGCAGGTCGCTGCCGACACCGGCAACCTGAACCTGTACGAGATGAGCCGTCGCATCGAGGAGATCATGGACAAGGCCGTGGCGGCGAAGGGGATCTTCCCCAACGTCGACTTCTATAGCGCCACGACCTACTACTCGCTCGGCCTCGACCTTGACCTCTTCACCTGCATGTTCGCGCTCAGCCGCAACAGCGGTTGGTGCGGCCACTGCATCGAGCAACTGAAGGGCAACCGCCTGATCCGTCCGATGGCCGACTACATCGGGCCGCACGGCGTGCCGTACGTGCCGATGGCCGAGCGCCGCTGAGTGATCCCGGCCAAGGTCGCCACCGAAGCGACGTGGTGCGCGCATCACTCGCGCGCCGCCTGGCTCACTCAGCCCGCAAGCTGGGCATGAACTCGAGCCGGCCGCCGCTGATCTCCATCGCCACGCCTTCCTGCATCACGCGGATGTCGGTCATCGATGGTTCGAACGTATCGGGAAGGTGCATGAGCACCATCTTGCGGCGAATGTCGTCGGGCAGGGCGTTCAATTCCGTCAGCGCCGTGTGGTAGGGCGGGGGCGTGGTCTCGTGGGCGAACGCGTCGCACTCGGCCAGCCAGTCGATCAGGGAGCGATCGAAGCCCGTATCGCTCGACCACCCGAAGCTGGCGCCCTTGACGCGGAAGCGGAACGCCCACGTCGGGATCATGTGCGTGGTGCGGCGCCACTCGACCGTGACGCCCGCGATGATGCGTTGTCCTGATTCGGCAAGCGGGCAGACATCGAGGTAGTCGCCGACGCCGGCGCGACCATCCTGGTCCATCGCCGGAGCGAGCTTGGGCCAGAGCCGATCGGCGACCTCCTTGCCGCAGTGGATGCGCGGCAAGGGCGTGCCGTGCTGCTGGCGCTGCAGCCAGTGCAGGAAGCCGAGCACTTCGAGGCCGTTGCTGTGGTCGCCATGCAGGTGGGTGACGATGACCTCGTTCAGGTCCTCGGCGCGCACGGTCCAGCCACTGCGCTCGGTCGCCTCCCGGATCACCTTGCGGATCGGATCGGGGCAATCGAGCAGGATGTTCCCGCCGGACCCCTGGATCACGCAGGAGCTGCCGTAGTACCGGCTCGAGAAGGCGCTGCCCACGCCAAGTGGCAGGATCCGAAGGCTCATAAGCGGAAGAGTAGACAAAAGCGGAAGTGGGTGGTCCGATTGCCCGATCCCTTGTGGAGGGATTCGTCGATGCATGCCCGCGCCACCATCCTCGCCTTCGTACCGCTCAGTGCCATCGTGGCCAGCGGGGCGTTCGCGCAGGTGCCGCCGGCATCGCGCCCCGAGCCCACGCAGGCGCTGGTTGAACTGTTCAACCAGCAGGATGCGATCCAACGGCAGGAGTTCCTGGCGGGCACGCCGATCTCCGAGCGCGTGCTGCTGGATGTCGGCGGCTCGTTCCGTTTCGGCTGGAACTACATCGACGATGCCTTCGGCAACACGTCGCAACTGCAGCAGCTCGACTCGCGCTGGTACGCGCGCGCCGAACTCGACGGCGTGCACCGGTTCTATGGCCGCATCCGGCTCTGGTACAACGAGTGGGATTCGAACAACCTGCCCGCACCGCCGAACGAGGACGGCTGGACGGTGCCGATCGGCGAGCTCTACTGGTACGAACTCGACCTCGGCGGCGCCATGGTCAACGGTGGCGGCAAGCGCAGTGATCTCGACCTGAAATTGCGCGGCGGTCGCCAGTACATCGTGTGGGGGCAGGGGCTCACGCTCTCGACCTACATGTACGCGGGCACCTTCGATTGGAACATCGGCCAGGTGAACATCCAGGGCCTGGCCGGCGTGACCAGCGGCAACGACACGATCGACTTCGACACCTCGCGGCCCGGCTACGACACCGACACGGATCGCGCGTACTACGGGCTCAAGGCCGAGTGGCGCCGTGGCCAGGACCTGGTGCCGTACTGCTTCGCGCTCCTGCAGCAGGATGGCAATGCTGGGCAGACCGATGTGCTGCTCGATGGGTTCGCGCCTGGCGGTGGTGGCTACCCGACCGAATTCGACTACGAGAGCCAGTACTACGGCCTTGGGGCGACCGGATCGCTCGGCCGGAACTGGCAGTGGCGCGCCGAGGGCGTGTACGAGACCGGCACCACGCTGAGCAGTTCGATCAGCCCGACGGGCACCGTGCTGCCGCAGGTCGAGGATGACATCAGCGCCTGGGCCGGCGTGGTCGGCCTGCAGCGCTCCTTCGATGACCGCGCGCAGACGCGCTTTGACCTGCAAGCGATCCTGGGTTCAGGCGATGCCGGTCGACTCGATTCAGGCAACACGTTCGGCGGCCCGCAGCCCGGGCAGGTCGACAAGGAGTTCAACAGCAACGGCTTCCTCTACACGGGCTACGTCTTCGCGCCTTCGCCGGCGAACCTCTGGACCAACAGCTTGGGCCTGAGCGGCAACTGGCTGAGCCAGTGGCGCGCGTTCCGCGACATGCGCCTTGGCGTGACCGGGTTCACGTACATGCGGCTCGATTCGGAAGCGCCCATCACGGCCTTCGTCGACAAGGGCGGTTCGAGTTGGGTTGGCTGGGAAATCGACGCTTCGATCGACTGGCGGATCCTGAGCGACGTGAACCTGCAGTTCCTGTACGGCGCGTTCTTCCCCAACGAGGAGATCTTCCCGGACAACCAGGAAGACCTGCGCCAGTTCATCTACGGAGGCGTGACCTATGCGTTCTGAGCGCATCGATCGCTGGGCCTCGTCGGCGCGCGTGGGCCTCGTGCTCGTCATCGGTCTCGTGGCCATGACTGGTTGCGTGAGCCGCCAAGCGGCCGAGTCGAGCGCGGTCGATCAGTTCCCCGGTGCCGACCAGGACATTGAGTTCATGGAGAAGGTCGAGTCCATGAGCGCGGTGACGAACAACGACATGCTGCATGCGCTGCTCCTGGTTTCGAACGGGGTTGACCCGGCGCGGGACTATGAGGAGCGCGTGCTCCTGGCCCGCCAGAAGGGGTGGGTCCCCAAGGATTGGGACAAGCCCGCCAACGACAGCGCCTCGTCGGGTGACATCGCCATGGCGGGGTGCCGGCTTGGCGGCATCGAGGGCGGCCTGACCATGCGGGTGTTCGGCCCCAGCGGCCGCTACTGCCTTCGCGAGCTCGAATCGCGGGGGATCATGCCGACCCGAACCGACTATCAGTCCCTTTCGGGCCCTGAGTTCAGGGATTTCTTGAATCGGCTGGACCAGAACCTACTCTCACAGCGTCCACGGTTTGCGGACCCGACCAAGCAAGAGGTCGGGCCCGATACCACGATGCCGTTGCCGCCCACGCCCGAGCGTGGCGGCTAGGAGAGTTGCCATGAGGATCCTGACCCTCCTTGCGATCCCGATGCTGGCGTTGGGCATGGCCTGTGCCGTGCAGGCCGACGAGGCGCCCGATCACGTGAAGGCCGCCGCGCAGGCCGCGCCCGATGGCGAGGTCTATGCGCTGTTCATCGATGTGAAGGGCAAGGTCAAGTGGCGCGCCAACGCTCAGGCTGCGTGGCAGGATGCGAAGGTCGACGATCGCCTGCCGGTCGGCGGCGAAGTGCGCACGGGCCTCAGTGGCAGCCGCACCACGCTGCGCGTGGGCCTGAACGCCACGGTGCTCGTGGATTCGGGATCGGTCTTTTCGATTCCGATGAGCGTGAAGGATGGCGACCAACTGCGCACGCTCGCGGGGCTCAAGAGTGGCCGCGCCGACTTCAAGGTGGAGAACACCGGGCTTGGCGCTGACTTCAAGGTGGCCACGCCTTCGAGCGTGCTCGCCGTGCGTGGCACCGGCTTCGCCGTGAACTACGGCGCGCTCAAGGGCGCCGAGATCTCCGGCGCGCGCACCAACGCCATGCGGGCGATCGAGCTGCGCTACGCGCTTGGCAACATGACCTACTTCCTGTCGGGTCAGGCTCGATCGAGCCTGGCCATGCAGAACCCGGTCAAGCACGCGCTGCTCACCGCGATCGGTCCGCCGCCCTTGGGTGGTGGCCAGACCGAGGCCGAGCGCGAGCAGACCCTGACCCAGCAGCAGACCGGCACGGTCGGCAACAGCCCGGATTCGCTGCAGGCGCAGCAG
>JAGWXC010000110.1 GCA_018970045.1 Planctomycetota bacterium
CTGCCCGAAGCGCAAGCCGTGGCGATCGAGTGGCTCACGGGTGCGTCGCAGGTCCAGAAGGAAGTCCTCGGCGCGAACGAACTGCGGTTCGTCACGCTTGCGCGGCCTGATCCGACGAGCGAGACGGCGTCGCGCCTGGCGATCACGGTGGGCTACGCCCGCAGCGTGCTCACGATCGCCCCCGGCCGATTCGCCGTCGTCCCCCCGGGCCTGGCGCTGCGGCAGTTCCTGCCAGCCGCAAGCCTTGGCGAGGTGCGTACCGGTCGCCTCGCTCCGGGGCCCAGCGGCTGGCAGACGACCGCAAGCCTTCGGCGCTCCAAGGATGGATGGGAAGTCTTCATCGAGGCGCTGCGGCCGTTGGCGGCGCGTGGTGATGTCGAGGATCTCGTGACGGTTGCGATCGGTGCGCGGCCGGCCATCGAGATCGTGGTGAATTCCCGTGGGTTGGCGACCGACGGACTTCGCAACGCGCCCAACGGCGAAGCCCCGACGGTGCTCGCGATGGACTTCAGCGATCGCTGGCGCGCCACCGTGCGGCTGCCTGCTTCCTGGATCGGGACCACGCCGATCCTGCCTCTGGGCGTCCAGCGCAGCTGCCGGATGACCGACCTGCAGTGCGCCGGGCTGCCGCCGATGCCGTGGCACGAGGGGCCGTGCATGATCCAGGCCGACCTGTCGACCTGGCCGAAGTGACGGCAGGCGCCATGCCGAACCGGGCGGGCCGCGACGATCGGCGGCCCTGGGGCCGTGTCTCCCTATACTCGGCCCCATGGCTCGCCAAGGAAGGCCGCTCCCCAAGGTCGTCGCGCTGCTCAACCAGAAGGGCGGCGTCGGCAAGACCACCAGCACGGCCAACCTCGGCGCCGCCTTCGCGCGGCTCGGCAAGCGCGTGCTGCTCATTGACCTCGATCCGCAGAGCAACCTCTCGATGCACTTCGGTGTCGAGGCGGAGCCCACGCAGCCGAGCGTCTACGACCTGCTGCTCGGCGAGGACATCGATGCGGCGTCGGTGATCGTGCATGCGCGCGAGGGGCTCGACTTCATGCCTGCCGTCACGGAGCTTGCGCTCGTCGAGGGCGAGCTCGCGCAGCGGCCCGACATGCAGCGCACGCTTGAGCGCGCCGTCGCGCCGGTCGCCGGGAACTACGACCTCATCCTGCTCGACTGCCCACCGAGCCTCGGCGTGCTGAGCGTGAATGCGCTCACGATGGCTGATGAGGTCTTCGTGCCGATGCTTGCGCACTATCTCGCGCTGCGGGGCCTCGAGAAGCTCCTCGAGACGGTCCACATGGTGTCGCAGGGCCTGAATCCACGGCTGCGCGTGACGGGCGTCCTGCTCTGCCAGCATGAGCAGCAGTCGCTGCACGGCCGCGCGGTCGTCGACGAGATCGCGGCACAATTGGCGCGCTACGAGGGCACGGGCCTTCCGTGGGACGGTTGCGCGATCCTGCAGCCGCCGGTGCGGCGCAACATCAAGCTCGCCGAGGCGCCGAGCTTCGGCCAGACGATCTTCGACTACGCGCCGCAGTGTCCGGGCGCCGGCGATTACATGCAGATCGCCCTGCACCAGGTCGAGCGCTGGTGGCCGACCGAGGCCGAGCCTGCGCCGGCAGCCAAGCCTCGTGCCAAGCGCGCGAAGGCGGCCTCTGCCGTCGCGCCGACGCAGGATGCCCCTGCGGCCGGGGCCTGACCCATGCAGCCCGGTGCGCGCGGCACGCTGTGGTGGCGCGCCCTGGCGTGGATGGCGCTGGCCACCGTCTTCACCGCCACGCACTGGCCCAACCTGCAGCTCGATCTGCCGATGCGCGGCAGCGACAAGGTGCTGCATGCCGTGGCGTTCATGATGCTCGCCTTGGTCTGGTGGCCGACGGGATTCATCCGCAGCGTGCCGCTCTTCGCGCTGGCAGCAGCATCGTGGTCGATCCTCGACGAGGCCACGCAGGCCCTTCCGTTCGTGCATCGCCATGCGGGCGTCGAGGATGCCGTGGCCAACCTCTGCGGCATCGCGATCGCCACGCTGGTGATCGTCGCGTTGCGGCAGGACCCGAACGCTCCGGGCCACGCGGTGCGTGCGCTGGCGTGGCGCATGGTGATCGACCGGCCGCAGGCATGGATGGCCTGTGCCGCGAGCACCGTGCTCGGTGCCATGGTGGGCGGGGTCATCCTCGTCACCGCGCAGTCGCTCCTGCGGCAGCCCATCAAGCCGATGCACAGCGCGCTCATCGGTGCCACGCTCGGTGTGGCGGTGGCGCTGCATGCCACGATCGTCGTCATGCTGCGCTCGATGGAAGCCCGTTTGCGAGCGCAGCGCTGCTGCCCGGCCTGCGGTGTGCCGGGCGTGCAGGGCCCCGCCTGCGCTGGGTGCGGTGCGACCGTGCCGAGCTCGGCCTGGATGGTGCCGCTCGCGCGATCGCTCGGAGGCGTTCCGGATCGGCACTGGATTCGCGTGGGCCTGGTGCCCGTCGGCATTGCGGGCCTGATGCTCGTGCTCATCATGGCTGCCTCGATCGCGATCTCGATCCGTCGCATCGAGGCCTTGCAGCCGTATCTGGGCCCCGAAGTCGATCCCGGCATGCGCCTGGTGCTCGATGCGGTCGCGCTGGCCGTGGCCGCGAGCGCAGGGTTGTGGTGGTCGCGCCGCGCGGCGGGGCGGATCCGTGCGAAGGAAGCCATCGAGTGCCTGGCGTGCGGGCATGACCTGCGCGGCACGGTGGCTGAATCCGGCATCGGGCGCTGCAGCGAATGCGCCGAGCCGTTCCGGATGCCGATGGATGGATCCGTGCGGAAGGAAGGCTGACGCGTGAGCATGGTCGATGTGACGGTGATCGGTGGCGGGCTGGCGGGCATCGCGTGCGCGCAGTCCTTGCAGGCTCGCGGGCGATCGTGCCTTGTGCTCGAGGCAAGCGATGGCGTCGGCGGCCGGGTGCGCACCGACCGCATCGATGGCCACCTCGTCGATCGCGGCTTCCAGGTGCTGCTCGATGCGTACCCCGAGCTGCCGCACGTCGTCGACCGATCGACGCTCGGGCTTCGCCCCTTCATCGCTGGTGCGCACCATCGCACGCGTGATGGATGGAGTCGCGTCACGAATCCACGTCGCCACCCCGTACGCGCTTGCATCGACAGGATGGCAGGCAGCCTGCCGTGGTCGGATGTGCGCGCGCTCGCACCGCTCGCGTGGCGTGCATGGCGTGGCGGGGCGCTGCCCGCGCTCGGAGCGACCTCGGCGCGTGGGCTGCTGGTGAACGCCGGCGTGAGTGAGGCAACGATCGAGTCCTTCCTGCGCCCGTTCTTCGCGGGCGTCTTCCTCGATCCGTCACTCGAGGCCGATGTCGCGGCGTTCGGCTTCCGCTTCTCGATGTTCGCGCGGGGCCGTGCCACGCTGCCCGCACAGGGCATGGGCGCGCTGCCGGTCGCGATGGCGGCGTGCCTTGCGCCCGGCACGATCCGCCTGGGCACCCGCGTGCGCGGGATCGATCGATCAGCTTCCGGCTGGACGGCCGATGCCACGAGTGGCCCCATCGCCTCGCGGGCGATCGTCGTAGCCACGGATGGGCCATCCACGCGAGAGCTCGTCCCCTCACTCCCTGAGCGGCCATGGTGCTCCACGATGCAGCTCACGTTCGACCTCGCCCGCGCGGATGCTCCGAGCGCGATGCGTGAACCGATCCTCTTCCTCGACGGCGTCTCGCGCGGTCCGATCAATCACGCGGCCGCCGTCAGCGCCGTGCAGCCTGCCTATGCACCTGCGGGCCGCGTGCAATGGTCGACCAACGTGGTGGATCCGTCGTGGCTCGCCCATGCCGACGGCACGATCGAGGCCGCCGTGCGCGAACAACTCTGCGGCTGGTTCGGCTCCACGGCCCCGCACTCGTGGCGGCTCGTGCGCGCGCAGCGGATCGACCATGCCTTGCCGCGGCAGCACGCCGGCGACCGCCCGCCGGAGGGCACGGCGTCACCGGAGCGGGGCCTTGTGCTCGCGGGCGATCAGGTCGGCGATGCAAGCATCAACGGTGCGATCGCCAGCGGTCGTCATGCCGCGGAGCTCGCGGAGCGAGCGCTCACGGGCTGACGCGGGCCGTCATGCATCGAAGCCCGCACGTCGGGCATGCGCACGGCTTCACTTGGTGGCGGCCGGACTGCCCGGGGCCGGTGCGGCATCCTTCGGCGTCACGGTCACGATCGCCTGGCCCATGTCGGGATCCACGCGATCGGCCCGGACCTCGTAGCGCACGATGCGGCTGTCCTTGGTCAATTCGAGGCGCGCATCGTTGCGGGTCCCATCAGGGCCACGGACTGACCAGCCGTTGGCCTCGGCCGTGCCGGCGATCGCCTGCGATTGGGCCAGGGCGTCGGTCACCTTTCCGCGCGACACGAAGGTGCCGCGCATGAGCCGCCCGTCCTGGCGCTCGACGCCGATCGACTGCACGCCAAGCAGGCCCGGGACCTGCGGGATGTCGCTGTCCATGAGCGTGGGCGGGGCCGAGCAGGCGGCGACGAGAACCGTGATTGCACCAAGCGCACGCTTCATGCCGATCACCCTACCACATGGCTGGAACGCTCGAACGAGACTCGCGGACCGTCAGCCTGATGACCATGGCCAGCCGGGTGACGGGGCTCGTCCGCGAGGCGGCGATGAGCCGGCTGTTCGGCATGAGCGCCTTCACCGATGCGTTCTTCTTCGCGTTCCAGCTCCCGAACCTCTTCAGGAGGCTCTTCGGCGAGGGCGCGCTGAGCGCGGCCTTCCTCCCTGAGTACGCGCGCCTGGACCGCGACGACCCCGCCAGCGCGCGGGCGCTCTCCGCGATGGTCTTCGGGCGATTCGCCGTGGGCATGACCGTGATCGCCGCGGCGGGCATCGTGCTGCTCCTGGCTGTCGAGGGGCTGCTCGACCGCGAGGATGCCGAGCTCGTGCAGGAACTCATGGCGATCATGCTGCCATACATGCCGATGGTCTGCCTGGTCGCGCTCGTCGGCGCGGTGCTGCAGGTGCGCGGCGTCTTCGCGCCGACCGCGGCGGCGCCGATCATCCTGAATCTTGGCATGGTCGCGGGAGCGTTCGCGGGCGCGCGCCTGCACGGCGTCGAGGGTCCCGCCGCATTCCGATCGATCGCCTGGGCCGTCCTCGTCGCCGGCATTCTCCAGGTGGCCTGGAGCGCATGGGCGCTGCGGCGGGCGGGAGCCTGGCCCGCAGGCCGGACCGAGGCCGCTGCCGCATCGTTCCGCACGGTGCTCGCGCGGTTCGTGCCCACCGCGATGGGGCTCGGCGTGCTGCAGCTGAACACCTTCGTCGACAGCCTCATCGCGAGCTGGCCAGCGGTCGTGGGCCCCACCATCCTTGGCTTCGACTATCCGCTCGAGGCCGGTGCGCAGACCACGCTCAACTATGCGCAGCGGCTCTACGAATTCCCGCTGGGCGTCTTCGGCATCGCCATCGCGACGGCGATCTTCCCGCGCCTCGCTGCAGCGAAAGATGACGAAGCCTTCGGCGACATCCTGCGCCGTGGCGTGCGGCTGACGGTCTTCATCGGCGTTGGTGCTGGCACCGGCCTCATGCTCGTGGCGGTGCCGCTCACGGCCACGACCTTCCAAGGAGCAGCCTTCACACCGGACGACACCGAACGCGTGGCCGCGGCGCTGCTCGCCTATGCGCCCGCGATCTGGGCCTACAGCGCGAACCATGTCTTCACGCGGGCCTTCTATTCGCGCGGCGACATGCGCACGCCGCTGCGCGTGAGCCTTGTCATGGTCGGCATGAACCTGGCCCTCAACCTCGCGCTCATCTGGACGCCGCTCCGCGAGACCGGCCTGGCCTGGTCCACGGCCTTCTGCGCGGTCGTGCAGTGCGTGGTGCTCGCGCGGATCCTGCGGATCCGCCATGGGCAGGGGGTCGATGCCTCGGTGCTGCGTTCGGCGCTCCGTTCGCTGCTGTGTGCGGGCGTGATGGCAGCCGTGCTGTGGGCGGTCGACCTTGCGGTCGATCTCGGCGACGGCTGGACCGCGCGCGCGATCGAGCTGGCCATCCTCACGACGACCGGCGGGCTCGCGTTCCTTGGCTGCGGTGCGCTGCTGCGCATGCCGGAAATGAAATGGGCGCTCGGCCGCCAGGCCTGAGCGCCCATCGTGTGCGGTGCCGGCCGTGCCCGATCACTTCATCGGCAGCGGCGCAAGCGTCATCGGGTCACGCAGGGGCAGGTGCTTGGTCGGACCGAGGTCCTTCTCGAGCATCGCCATCGTCGCGCGGCCGCCCTGGTCGCCCTTGGCGATCTCGTCCCACTTCCCGACCACGAGGATCGTGACCTTCGAGGGATCGAGGTACTTCTGCGCCACGCGCTGCACGTCGGCCGGGGTGACCTTGGCGACCTTGTCGCGGAAGGTCGTCCAGTAGTCGCCGGGGCGCTTGGTCCACTCGTCGGTCATGAAGACGCCGAGGGTCGCATCGCGGCTGCTGAAGGTCTCGGGGAAGGTCTCGATGAACGACTTCTTGGCCGTGTCGAGCTCCTGCGCCGAGACCGGTGCGCTGCGAATGCGCGCCATTTCCTCGAGCACGAGCTTCGCGGCGAGCGCGCAGGTCGCGTTCTTGCTCTCGAAGCTCGCGCGCCACTGACCGGGCCAGAACACCTCGGCGGAGAACTGGCTCCCGGCGCTGTACGCCAGGCCTTCGTCCGAACGCACGCGCTGCGTGATGCGGCTCGTGAAGCCGCCGCCGCCGAGGATGTCGTTCATCACCATGAAGGGGATGTAGTCAGGGTCATCGCGCGTGATCGCGGGAAGGCCGATGATGAACTTGCCCTGCGGGATGTCCTTCTCGACGTGGTAGATGCCGGGGGTGAGCGACGTGGCAGGCACCGGCGGGTTGGCCTGCTCGGCGCCCGCCGTCCAGCCGGAGAACGCCTTCGCCAGCTTCTCCAGCATCACCTTGCGGTCGAAGTCGCCGGTGACCGCGATCTTCATGTTGCCGGGGTGGAAGATCGATGCCGCCATGGCCTTCATCGACGCAGCATCGAAGCCCTTCAGCCCTGCCTCAGTCATCTGCTGGCCGCGGTAGTGCTCGTCGCCGTAGCTCAGCCGACGCCACTCCGAGCCCGAGATCGTCGAGGCGCTGTCGTTGCGCTTCTTCATCTCGCTCATGGCCTCGGCCACGGCCACCTCGAGCTTCGACGTGTCGAAGCCGGGCGACTTCAGCATGTCGACCAGCAGCGCGAGGCTCTCGTCAAAGGTGCTCGCGAGGCAGTTCAGGCTCGCCGACGAGGTCCAGTCGCTCGACGAGATGCCGATCTTGGTGGCGAGGAAGTCCAGGCGTTCGTCGAGGTCGGACGCCTTCATCGAGGCCGTGCCGCCCAGGCGCATCTGGCTCGCCGTCATCGCCGCCAGGCCGGACTTGCCGGCCGGATCAAGGTTGCTGCCGCCCTTGAAGGTGATCACGAGGTTGATCAGCGGGAACTCCTTCGACGGGGCGAGGAAGACCGGCGTGCCGTCCGGCAGCGTCGTGCGGTACTCCGACGGGCTCGGTGGGTTGAAGGCCAGCGGGGGATAGGTGATGTCGCCAGGGTGGCGCGGCAGGTCATCGGCCGCGAACGCGAGGCAACCCAGCGCGAGCGCGCCGATCGACAGGGTGGTGGTCAGGTGCTTCATGGTGTGTGGTCCTGTGTGTGGCGTGGTTGGTTCACTTCGCGGCCGGGGCGGCGCCCTTCTCGAGTTCCGCGATGCGCGCGAGCATGCGATCCTTCATGAACCCGATGAACGGGCGCATGGCTTCGGGGGCCGCGGCGGCCTGGGCGTCGAACTGCGTGATGCCTTCCTTGAGCTTGGCCAGGTCGGTCTCGGCAGCGATGCGCTTGATGGCCTGCTTGGCCATCGCCTGCATCTGCGGGGGAAGTGCCGCCAGCGCAGGATCGGTCGGCTCGTCGGCGGTTCCGCCGGCCGGCGCGGCCTTGCGCACGTAGGTCGCCACGCTGCGGTTGGTCACGTCGAAGTACTTCCTCGCGACGCGCTGGATGTCGGCCGGGGTCACCGCGAGCAGCTTGCCGCTCTCGGTGTTCACCTCGCGCCAGTCACCGAGCGACGCGCTCACGCCCAGCTGCAGCATGATGAAGAAGTTGTTCTGCAGGCGGCGATACTCGTCGGCGGCGATGCCGTTGCGCACCTTCTGCAGTTCCTGGTCGGAGACTGGCTCGTCCTG
>JAGWXC010000111.1 GCA_018970045.1 Planctomycetota bacterium
GCGAGTTCCGCAGCCTGCGAGGAAAGCTGGCGCGCAGTGCCAGTCAGTGACCACAGGTTGACTGCCGCGCCAGTTTCTGAGCAGGCGAGGACTGTCTGAGCGAACGAGGCATGCCGGCGCCCCGAAGGAGCGACGGCCGCGAGCACGCTCCCCGCGCGCTCAGTCGTCGTGGTCGTCGTCCTCGTCGGCGACGAAGGGGAACGCCGGCGGCTTGGAGCCGCTCGAGGCACGCTCGATGACGGAGTCGGCGACCCAGATCTCGGCGCGGCCATCGGCGCACAGCGCGAGCGCATCGCTGGGGCGGCAATCGAGGGCGACAGGCCCGTTCGCCGTGTCCAGCGTGAGCACCGCATGGAACGTGCCTTCGCGCAGGTCGATGATGTCGACGCGGGCGAGCCGTGCACCGAGCTCGGTGATGACCCGATCCAGCAGGTCGTGCGTCTGCGGCCGCTCAGGCTCCTCGCCCTTCAAGCGCCGTTCGATCGCGTAGGCCTCCGGCAGGCCGATCACGATGGGAAACGACCGGCCTGTGGCGACATCGCGCAGCTCCACGACCTGCATGTCGGCCATCTCGCGGATCAGGATCCTGCTGAGTTCGACGCGGATCGGCGTGGTCGGTTCAGCGGCGCTCAATCCGGGCTCCACGAGCTCAGGAGGACGCCGAGGTCCGAACCGCCGATCTCGCAGTTGCCGTCGAGGTCCCCGGGGCACGAGGCGCATGCGCCGCATGGCCCCCAGCCCACGAGCATGATGCCCAGGTCCGCGCCGTCGACATCACCGTCGCCATCGAGATCACCCGGCGGCGGCGCGAGCGACGCAGCCATCGCCACGGCTGCACCGGCATCCAGGCGTCCAGCGCCCGTGAACTCGTCGACGCCGGCCGGCGACATGTCGACGCTGGTCGCCGCAAGGATCGAACGGATCTGCGCGTTCGTGAGGCTCGGGTTCGCCGCCAGCATCAAGGCCACCGCACCCGCCACATGCGGGGCAGCCATGCTGGTGCCGCTGCGCGAGATCACGCCCCCTGCCGTGGTCAGGCTGAGCACGTTCTCACCGGGCGCGGCAAGGTCGACCTCGGCACCGTAGTTCGAGTTGACCCAGCGCAGGTTGGCATGGGTCGATGCCGCCACCGCGATCGTCTCGGGCCATCGCGCGGGGAACGCTGGAAGCGACAGGTTGTTGTTGCCCGTGGCCGCCACCATCGGCACGTTGAGCGCTTCACCGTACAGCACCGCGTCACGCAGCAGCTGGCCGCCGGCATTGGACTGCAGGCTCATGTTGACGACGTCCGCGCCGTGATCGATCGCCCAGACCAGGCCTTCCGCCACCCACTGTTCGAAAAAGGTGCATGGGTTGACGATGACGACCGGCAGGATCATGGCGTCCCAGCACATGCCCGCCATGAGCGCGGAGTTGTTGCCCGTTGCCGCAGCGATGCCGGTCACGTGGGTGCCGTGGCCGCCGCACGTATCGGTCGTGACGGTCGACTGCTGCGGCACGTTCCAGCCGGGCAGGATGCGATTGCCGAACTCCGCGAGCGGCTGGACGCCGCCATCGAGGAACGCGATGGTCAGCCCTGTCGACGAGGCTTGGCTCCATGCCGAGACGGCGTTGACATCGGAACCTGCAAGCCCGCCGGTCTGTCCGGTGTTCCGCAGCGCCCACTGTTGCGGGAACGAGGGGTCATTGGGCAGGTCAGCGAGCGACCCCGATCCATCGGGCTCGACGACGTCGAAACCTTCCCATGATCCGGCAAGCATGGCGCATGCGCCGACCGGTTCCGTGCCGTTGGGGAACTCGATCGCGATCCAGCGATCCAGACCGATCCGTTGCGCCGCAGGATCGACGGCGCGCGCGGCACCCACGCCGCCAGTCACCCGGCCGCCCAAGGCATTGAGGCATGCCTCCACGCGCTCGGGCAGCTGCTGGATCTGCGGACCCGGCTCCCACGCCCACGCAGCGATCTTGGCCTGCGCCCGGACGGGCGCTTGGGCGACGGCACCGGCGATGAGGATGGTCGCGAGGACGGGCATCGTTTCTGGGTGAAAGCGTAGGTGGCCGCCAGAGCGCACGCTCGGGCGACTGCCGATTAGGATCCGGCCCCCAATCGTGGCATCCGTCCGGCTCCACGCCAAGCGTTGATTCGGAAGGATTGGCCCAAAGTTCACCGCTTTTCGCCCCACCCAAGGACTCCACATGCCCGCAGGACTGCACACCTTCACCAGCGAATCCGTTTCCATGGGCCACCCCGACAAGGTCAGCGACCAGATCTCGGACGCTGTCCTCGACGCGATGCTCGCCCAGGACCCGCGCAGCCGCGTGGCCTGCGAGACGCTCGTGACGACCGGTCTGGCCGTGGTCGCCGGTGAGGTCACCACCAAGGGCTTCGTCGATGTGCAGAAGGTGGCGCGCGACACGATCAAGCGAATCGGCTACACCGAGGCCGGCGTCGGCTTCGATGCCGACAGCTGTGGCGTCGTGGTGACGCTGCATGCGCAGAGCCCGAACATCTCGCAGGGCGTCGACACCAAGGTCGGCAAGAAGAAGAAGGCGCAGGGTGCGGGCGACCAGGGCATGATGTTCGGCTTCGCGTGCAAGGAGACGCGCTCGCTGATGCCGCTGCCGATCTCGCTGTCGCACCGTCTGGTCGCGCGCCAGGCGGAAGTGCGCGAGAAGGGCATCATCAAGGGCCTCCGCCCCGATGCGAAGAGCCAGGTGGCCGTGCAGTACGACGGCCTGAACCCGCGCCGCATCGAGAACGTGGTGCTGTCGACCCAGCACTCGCCCGACTGGAACACGCGCCAGAAGGCGCTCCACGAAGCCGTGACCAAGCACATCATCAAGCCGGTCCTCGGCGATTGGTGGCATGACGGCATCAAGGTCTTCGTGAACCCGACCGGCTGCTTCGAGATCGGCGGTCCGCACGGCGACTGCGGCCTGACCGGTCGCAAGATCATCGTGGACACCTACGGCGGCCGTGGTCGCCACGGCGGCGGCGCCTTCAGCGGCAAGGACCCGAGCAAGGTCGACCGCAGCGCGGCCTACATGGCCCGCTACATCGCGAAGAACATCGTCGCCGCCGACCTCGCCGATGTCTGCGAAGTGCAGGTGGCGTACGCGATCGGCGTGGCCGAGCCCACGAGCGTGCTGGTCGACAGCCACGGCACCGGCAAGGTCAGTGACCTCGCGCTGGCCAAGCTCGTGCGCTCGCACTTCGACCTGACGCCGGCCGGCATCATCGAGACGCTGGACCTGCTGCGCCCGATCTACTCCCCCACCGCCTACCACGGCCACTTCGGCCGTGAACCAGGTGAGGGCGGCAAGGGCACGTTCACGTGGGAACGCACCGACGTGGCGCCGAAGCTCGCGAAGGCGGCCCGGCGCACGGTGCGGGCGTGAGCGCCAGCCCGGGACGAGCGGCGGCGTTCGCACGGCTTGCTCGGCACGCCGCGGACTATCCCGAGTTCGCGTTCGGCGACGATGCACCCGCCGGGCTCGAGCCGCGGGATGCCGCGCTGGCCCGCGCGATCGAGCAGTCCACGCTCCGTCACTGGCGTGCCATCGTGCCGGTGCTGAGCGCCTGCGTCACGCGGCGCTTCGACGAGGTGCAACCAGAGGTCCGTGGCGTGCTCATGGGCAGTGCCGCGCAGTTGCTCGTGCACGATCGATTGCCGGACCACGCCGTGGTCGACGACGCGGTCGAATGGACCAAGGAGCGTGTGCATCCCCGACCCGCTGCGTTCGTGAATGCGGTGCTGCGCAAGGTCATCGCGCTGCGAGGCGGCCTGCTCGAGGCCGGCGATCCCGATGCCGCGCGCTGGCGTGAGCGGCGCGATGCGCTGCCGCTGTCCGACGGCCGCGTGCGGCTGCTCACGGATGCGCTGCTGCCCGAGAGTCAGGTCCAGCGCCTGTCGGCCCAGTGCAGCATCGGCCGAGCGCTCTTCGAGCACTGGACGAGCACGAAGGGCTTCGAGCCTGCGGTCGCGCTGGCGGTGCAGTCGCTCGTGCAACCCGGGTTGACCGTCACGGGAATCCCCGCAGGGGCCGTCGATCCGACGAGCAAGGCGCCCTGGCCGATGGCTCCGCACGACACCGCGGGCTTCATGGTCTGGGAGGGCGGGCACGAACAGCTGATGGCGGCGCTGCGCGCGCATCCCGAGGCGCGCGTGCAGGACCCCGCGAGCGCCCGCGCGGTCGATGCCACGCGGCACCTGCAACCCAGGCGGATCCTCGATGCGTGCGCGGGGCGCGGCACGAAGACGGCGCAACTCGCCTCGGCGCACCCCGCCGCCGAGATCATCGCGACCGATGTCGATGGCCCCCGCCGCGCCGCACTGCGACAGCGCTTCAAGGGACATGCGCGCGTGAAGGTCGTGGGCCCCGAGCAGCTCGCGTCGTTCGGCGCGGGGCTCGACCTGATCCTGCTCGATGTGCCCTGCTCGAACACCGGCGTGCTCTGCCGGCGCGTCGAGGCGAAGTATCGCTTCAGCACCAAGGGACTGGCCGGACTGGTCGACCTGCAGCAAGGCATCGCGCTCGATCACGCGCCGCTGCTTGCCCGGGAGGGCCGACTGCTCTGGTCGACGTGCAGCCTCGAGCATGCGGAGAACCGCGCGCAGGCAGAGTGGCTCTCGCGGCGGCTCAAGCTGCGGATCGAGCACGATGAGGCCATGGCTCCTGCCGGCGTGCCGGGTTCGCCCGCGACCTCGGTGCGCAATGGGTCGTACCACGCCCTCTTGGGGCCTTGATCGCGGACCGATGGACGATGGATGAGCGTGCGGCACGGGCCGCGGCCAAGGTCACTCAGGCGCCGCGCTCGACCGCAGTGAACAGTTCGTACATTCGCTCGGCGCTGGCGGCCTCGTAGCACTGGGCACGGAAGGCCGCATTCGACATCACGCGGCTGATCCGTCCGAGCGCCTGGATGTGCTCGGCGATGCGGTCCGGCGGGCTCACGAGCAGGCACACGAGCCGGACCGGGCGATGATCAATGGCGTCCCACTCGATGGGTTGCGCGGGGCGACCGATCGCCAGCCGCACGGCGCGTGCACCCGGGCACTTGCCATGGGGAATCGCGAGGCCTTCGCCGATGCCGGTCGAGCGCTGCCGTTCGCGCTCCCAGACGGAATCCCGCAGGACCGCGGCATCGCCGATGTCACCCTGCGCGGCGAGCATGTCGACGAGTTCGTAGATCGCATCCTGCCGCGTGGACGCCTTGAGCGGCACGCGGATCGTGGCAGGCGTGAGGATGTCGAGCAGCGCGCTCGGCATGGGGCCGGGGACTCTACCACCGCGCGGGCATCGTGCGCCCACCGAAGGACCGGCGACGTTCGCAACGTGCAGCCCGGACCGCGCACTCAGCGCCGCTGTGCCTCCAGCCGCTTCTGCTCCTCGGCCGCGAGGCGCTCCGCTTCGCCGAGCGCCGCTTGCGCTTCCAGTTCACGACCTGCGCGGGCGCAGGCATCGGCGAGCGCCTCCCAGAGACCACGCTCGGTGGGCGCCAGCCGAACGGCCGCTTGCAAGGTCGCGATCGCTGCGTCGTTCTGCCCGAGCCGGGCGAAGCCGTTGGCCTTGACGAGCATCGCGCCGACATTCCCTGGTGCGAGCTCAAGCGTGCGGTCGACGAGCGCGATGCCTTCATGGACCTCGCCGTCACCGCTCCCCCGCTCGACCAGCACCACGCTCAGGCGCCGCAGGGCATTGAGGCTGTCGGGTCGTGCGGCGACCCACGCGCGCGCAGCCTCGATCGCTTCCTCGTCGCGGCCCTCGGACATGAGCCACAGGATCTCCTCGTCGCGGATCGCCTCCCACATCGGGTACTCCGCCAACGCGCCCGCGACCCAGGTACGGGCCTCGTTGCCCTGACGCGACGCTCGGAGGATGCGCGCCACGCTCGCGGCGATGACCTCGTTGGTGCCCTCGGCATGCATGGCCTGCAGGAGCTCGAGGGCGCGTGCGTGATCGCGCTTGACTGCGGCGAGCCAGGCCAGGCGCATGCTGAACTCGCGGTCCCGCCACGTGAGCACGGCCCAACCGCCCTCGCCGATCGAGCGTGCACGCAGGTACCACGCCGAGGCCGCATCGACGAGCTCGATGGTCTCGCGGTCCGGCAGCACGCCATCCGCATCGAAGACCATCTGCTCCGCCACGAGCACCTGACGATCGGCTCGATCGGCCATCCAGGCCGCCACGCCCGCAGCGGCCGTCGGCACGACCACGCCGAGTGCGCCCGCGGCCGCGAGCACCGCAACGACGCCGGCGGCGCGCACCCGCCCGGCCTGCCGCAGCACCGCCCCGAGCGCCGACGCATCACGGGACGCGAGCACGCGCCAGCCAGTCCACACGACCCACGTGATGCACGCAGCCAGCCCGCTCGCGAAGAGCAGCGGCAGGAGCGAGTACGCCGCGAGGAACGAGAGCCCTGCCACGACGGCGATGAAGACCTCGTCAGCGATCGAGAGATCGAAGAGCCTGGCCGCGGCGGGCACCGCTTGCGCAGGCCCGGGTCCGAAGCCGAAGGAGAGCGCCTGCTTGGGGCACGCGCTCACGCAGTCCATGCACTTCATGCATCCGCTGTCGACGACCATGCGGAAGTCGCGCACTTCCTCGTGCACGCGAACGTTGCTGGTGCAGACCGCGGTGCAGTGGCCGCACTGGTCGCAGGCGTCGCTCACCCGGATGCGGGCGCGCGCGAAACGATCGAGCGGCGCGAAGAACCCGCCGTAGGGGCAGGCATAGGTGCAGTAGCCCTTGTTGCCGAGGAAGACGACCGTGAGCGCCCCGCAGACGAGGAGGAACGGGATCCCCACGGCCCATCCGGGGAACGTGCCCCAGAAGTCATCGGTGACCAGCTTCATGCTGAAGCCGGGCCAGGTCAGGTTCGGCTGGAGCACCGGCGCGAGCGCGAACCGGTAGACCAGCGGCCACACGAACATGTAGAGCGCCAGGAGGAACGGCAGCCAGAGGAGCACGCGGCTGCGGAAGGGCCGCGGGCGGATGCCCAGGCGCGCCAGCAGTGCCGCGCACGCATCCTGCAGCAGCACCACGTGGCAGCCCCAGCCGCAGAACCACCGCCCGAGGACTGCGGTGCTGCCCAAGGCGAGCGCGAAGAAGATCGTGCCGACGGTGATCACGCCATCCTTGACGGTCTCCATCGATTCGCTCGGCTCGATCGGGGCGAGCGTGGTGTCCGCCCAGAGCCAATGCAGCACATGCACGATCATCAGCGCCTGCACCACGAGCAGCACGGCGAAGCGCTTGCGGGACATCCGGCTTGCCGGTGCCGGCCGATGGCCCGCGGCGGGGAGCACCGTGAGCGAAACGTGGCGCGGTTGGCAGTCGGATGGCATGGGGTTTGCTCCTCGCGGCAAATCTATACTCATGCCGATGCCACGCGACTACTACGAGGTGCTCGGGGTCAAGCGTGACGCGTCCGCCGACGACCTTCGTCGTGCGCACCGCAAGCTCGCCCGCCAGTGGCACCCCGACGTCAACAAGACTCCCGAAGCCGCCACGAAATTCGCCGAGGCGCAGGAGGCCTACGACATCCTGTCCGATGCCGACAAGCGCGCCACGTACGACCGCTTCGGTCACGCTGGGCTGCAGGGCGGCGCCGGTGCGGCTGCGGCCGGTGGCGACCAGCCTTTCGGCGGGGGCTTCGGCGGATTCGATCCGTCGCAGATCGATCCGGAGATGTTCGAGCAGATCTTCGGCGGCATGGGCGGCGGGCGCGCACGGGGCCGATCGCGCGGTCCGTCCAAGGGCCAAGACCGCCACGGCGAGATCACCGTGCCGTTCCAGGTGTCGATCCTCGGCGGGCGCCATGGCATCGGCGGCGGCGAGCAGTCCATCGATGTGCAGATTCCCGCCGGCATCGAGGACGGCACGCAGCTGCGCGTGCGCGGACAGGGCGAACCCGGTCACGGCGGCGGACCTGCTGGCGACCTGATCGTCACGGTGCATGTGGCGCCGCATCCGGACTTTCGCCGCGATGGCGATGACATCCTGCGCGACGTGCACGTTTCGATCTTCGATGCCGCGCTCGGCGCGAAGGTCGACGTGCCCCTGCTCAAGG
>JAGWXC010000112.1 GCA_018970045.1 Planctomycetota bacterium
TCCAACGGCATGATCATCGCGCTGATCGCCATCGGGTACACGATGGTGTACGGCATCATCGAGCTGATCAATTTCGCGCACGGTGACCTCTTCATGCTCGGGGCGTTCCTTGCACTCACCGTGCTGGGCGTGCTGGGGCTGGGGGACTGGTCCGGGGCCTCGGCCTGGGCCGCCGTGGTGATCATGCTCATCGCGTCCGCGGGGTTCTGCGGGGTGCTCAATTGGGGGGTCGATCGGCTCGCCTACAAGCCGCTGCGCAGTGCGAGCAAGCTCTCGCTGCTCGTGAGCGCGATCGGCGCCAGCTTCATCCTCGTGAACCTCGGGCTCTTCTGGGGCGGACTGCCCATGGACGTGTTCGCGGGCGGCGTCGCGGCTGCGGCCCCCAAGGATTTCCCTGCGCTCGTGCCCAACACGAACCTGCTGGGCGAGGAGTCGCTGGTGCAGTTCACGCCGAAGGATGTCCTGGTGTGGGCGGTCACCGTGCCGTTGATGATCGGTCTGACCTGGATCGTCACGCGGACCCGACTGGGCAAGGCGATGCGCGCGACGGCCCAGAACCCGGTCGCGGCACGCCTGATGGGCATCGATACGGACCGCGTGATCGGCGCCACCTTCCTGATCGGCGGCGCGCTCGGCGGCTTCGCCAGCGTGATCTACTCGCTCTACAACAACACGATCTCGTTCCAGATGGGCTACCGCGCCGGGATGGATGCCTTCACCGCCGCCGTGCTCGGCGGGATCGGCAGCATGCCGGGAGCCGTGACCGGAGCGCTCGTCATCGGCCTGGTGCGATCGATGAGCGATGCCTACCTCGAGACGCGCTGGACCAACACGATCGTCTTCGGCATCCTCGTGCTGATCCTCATCTTCCGTCCCAGCGGGCTGCTCGGCTCGCGTGCGAAGGAGAAGGTCTGATGCGTCGCCTGCCCGTGCCCATCCTGGCGTACTTCGCCGTCATGGCGGCGCTGCCCCTCTTCATGGGCGCAAGCGGGCTCTTCTACGACGCCTTCCAGGCGATCTTCGTCTTCTCGCTCGTGGGCCTTGGCCTGAACGTGGTCACCGGGTTCACTGGGCTCCTGAACCTGGGCATGGCGGCGTTCATGGCGATCGGCGCCTACACGTTCGCCATCCTCACGAGCGACATCTACCCGTTCCAGATCGGCTTCTGGTGGGGGATCCTGGCCACCATCGCGGTTGGCGCGGTGGCTGGATTCCTGCTCGGTGCACCCACGCTCGGTCTGAGCGGCGACTATCTCGCCATCGTCACCATGGGCTTCGGCGAGATCACGCTGGATGTCCTGAAGAACCTCGAGGCCGTCACCAAGGGCACGCAGGGGATCAACCCGCTGCCGCGACCCACCTTCGGCTCGTGGACGCTCGAGTTGCAGCAGGAGCGCGGCTGGTACTGGCTGCTCTTGGGCTTCGTGCTGCTGGCGGTGCTGGCCGTGCGTCGGCTCGAGCGCAGCCGATCCGGGCGCGCGTGGCTCTCGATCCGCGAGGATGCGCTGGCGAGCCAATGCATGGGCATTCCGCCCAAGCGCACGAAGATGATTGCCTTCGCGACCGGCAGCGCGCTGGCTGCGCTCGGCGGTGCGCTCTTCGCGGCGTTGCTCAGCTCGACGGGTGAACCCGCGAGCTACGACTTCCAAGTCTCGATCCTCGCACTGTGCATCGTGATCGTGGGCGGCATGGGCAGCGTGGCGGGCACGCTCGTGGGAGCGGTCGTGATGGTCGGCATGAACTCGCTGGTCCTGGTGAAGCTCGCCGATTGGGCCGGTGCGGCAGGTGTGGGCAATGCGTCGAACGTGTTGGCAAGCCCCAACAACTGGAAGTACCTGATCTTCGGCCTGGCGCTGATCCTGGTCGTGCGCCTGAAGCCCGACGGCTTGCTTCCGCCGCGGCTCGAGGGGGGCGCCTCATGAGCCTGCTCGAGGTGCGTGGCATCACGATGCGATTCGGCGGCCTGACGGCCGTCGATGATGTCTCCTTCAACGTCAACCAAGGCCAGATCTTCGCGGTCATCGGTCCCAACGGTGCTGGCAAGACCACGCTCTTCAATGCCATCACCGGCGTGTACGAGCCGACCGAGGGTTCGGTCCGCTTCCGAGGTTCCCCGGTCCGGCTCGAACCTGATGCACGCCTCGGACTGCGCGCGGCCATCGTGGCGATCTTCGCCGGGCTCAGCGCGTTCCTCGCGATCAACATCCAGGAGCTGTGGACGGTCGGCATCGCGGCGAACTACGTGCTCGACCAGCCGTTCCCCTGGGGCAAGGCCGCGGGTGATGCGCTCGACGCGGCACGTGCCGTGCCGTTCGCCTGGGGTGTGCTGCCTGCGATCCTCGGTGCGGGCGTGGGTGCCGGGACGGTCGTGGCGCTCTGGCAGCGCTCGCGGCGCACGCCCGACCTGATCGCGCGCGCGGGGCTCGCGCGCACCTTCCAGAACATCAGGCTCTTCACGGACCTCAGCCTCGTCGAAAACGTGCTCGTGGGCATGGACAGCCGCATGCGCAGCGGCTTCTGGACCAACCTCCTGCGACTGCCGGCCTTCTCGCGCGAGCGAACGTGGACCGAGCGTGAGGCGCTTGAGCTGCTCGCGTTCGTCGGGCTTGCGGAGCGCGCGCACGAGGCCGCAGGCAGCCTTCCCTACGGTCACCGACGTCGCCTCGAGATTGCGCGCGCCCTGGCGAGCAAGCCCGCCGTCCTGCTGCTCGATGAGCCGGCTGCCGGCATGAATCCATCCGAGGTGGTCGAGCTCATGGAACTCATCCGCCGCGTTCGCGATCGCGGCGTGACCGTGATCCTCATCGAGCACCACATGAAGCTGGTCATGGGCATCAGCGACCGCATCGTCGTGCTGCAGTACGGCAAGCTCATCGGGCAGGGCACGCCTGCCGAGATCCGCGCCGATCGTCGGTGCATCGAGGCCTACCTGGGGACGGAGGGCGAGGGATGAGCCCGAGCCCCGCCAGTTCTGATCCCGTGGCGTCGAAGGTCATGTTGCGCGTGCAGGGGCTCGCGGCCCGGTACGGCGCCATCGAGGCGCTGCGTGAGGTCAGCCTGGAGGTCCGCGTCGGCGAGATCGTCTCGCTCATCGGCGCCAACGGTGCCGGCAAGAGCACCACGCTCATGGCGATCTCCGGGATCGTGCGCGCCACCGCCGGCACGGTCGAGTTCGAAGGCCGCCGCATCGATGGCGAGCGTGCCGACAGGATCGTGGCCGACGGTCTCGCCCAGGTGCCCGAGGGGCGGCGTGTCTTCCCGCGGCTCACCGTGCGCGAGAACCTCGAGATGGGCGGCTACCTGCGCAGCGACGACCTCGGGCCCGACCTGGCGCGGGTGCACGAGCTCTTTCCGGTCCTCGCCGATCGCGCGGGCCAGCTCGCGGGCACGCTGTCGGGCGGTGAACAGCAGATGCTGGCCATCGGCCGCGCGCTCATGAGCCGACCGCGGCTCCTGATGATGGATGAGCCGAGCATGGGGATCGCGCCGCTGCTCGTGGCGCGCATCTTCGAGGCGGTGAAGGAACTCAATCGCAACGGGCTCACGGTGCTGCTGGTCGAGCAGAACGCCCGCGCCGCGCTGAAGCTCTCGCACCGCGCCTACGTTCTGGAGACGGGCCGCACCACCTTCACGGGTTCCGGCGCGGAACTGCTCGGCGACGATCGCATCCGCCGCGCCTACCTCGGTGAGGGATGATGCCGCGCGCGCAACCTGCCGGTGCGCCGTCGCACCGCCAGTTCACCATTCGTCGACGTTGACCTGGTGGACCTGCGCGATCAGCCGCCGCGGCGGGAGGTCACCGAGTTCATCGGGCCGGTCGTCGTAGGCCACGCGGTCGCAGGTGTAGAAACCATCGAACGTGTAGCCCTGGAGCTTCTCGACCTCGCGCACGGCCAGGTCCTCGAGCTCGGTCATCGAGCCGGCGGTCGCCCAGAGCGAGACGTACGCCCCCTTGTCGCGGTGGCCGATGCGGCCCGCGAGCACGGTCGCGAACCACAGCGTCATGCCGAGCTCGCGCCCACCCTCGTCGAGGTTGGCGCCCGGATCGATGTTGAGCTCGAGATCGAGCGCATCGCGCAGCTGCATCAGGATGTCATCGAGGTCGGGGCACTTGAGGTCGTCGAGCGCCAGCACTTCGCGTGGCTTGGTGGGCGGCTCGGTGGCCCGCTCAAGCGATTCGGGCCACGTCTCCTGCACCTCACGCAGCCCGTGGCGGTGCAGCAGGCGCTGGACCTGTCGGCGCATCGACACCGGCACCGTGATGCACAGGCCCTTCCACGAATCCATGAAGACCTCGACGAAAGGTTCTTCGGCGTTGCAGCCGACGCCGATCGAGGCGTCCTCGTAGATGATGGGCTCGTACTCCTTCCAGACGGCCTCGAACTCGTCGAACGGCAGTTCCTTGCGCCCGAGGTAGACGTCGAGGTTGCGATACGCATCGCGCGAACCGACTTCGACGATCGGCATCACCATCTCGGGCATCAGGTCGAAGGCATCTTGGATCAGCGGCTTCAGGCGATCGTGGCTGACCACCACATGGAAGGCGTAGGTGTCGGGTTCCTCGCCCTCGGCGATGTTCATGTTCACCACGTATCCCTGCGTGGGCTCGGGCAGGTCGACCGGCTCAAGACCCAGCGGCAGCGCGTACGAACCGACCTTCGCGCGTTCAAGATCGGTCCGGATGCGGTAGGTGTCCATGGTGCGATGGTAGGGGCGCGCGGCGGAATCACGAAGCGGCTTCGGCGACCGCGAAGGCCGCCAGGAGCGAGCGCCACTCTGCGTAGCGATAGGGAGCGTCGAGCCGATCGTGCAGCGATCGGATCTCGTGGTGGCAGCGCTCGGCCAGCGCGGCTTGCCAGCCCGCGGGATCGCGGTCGCAGAAGTAGATGCGGCAGCCAGGTGGCCGGACCGCGTGCACGCTGCAGCCACCCAAGAGGAACGGGCACGTGCCGGCGGCCAGTGCAGCATCGACTTCGGACGCGGCGGGACGTCGCGCGAGCCTCGACCACGTCCACGCAGTCTCGAGCCCCGTGAGGTAGAGCCGATGGCCGTGCGCCTCGAAGCCGCAGCACCGACCGCTGCTCACGCAGAGCGGTCGCTGCACGCGCACCTCCGCGGCGATCTCGTCGTGGAGCCGCGCGATCGTGGACTGTGCATCCATGGATGCCGCCGCGGCACGCCAACCGGCGATCACGGCAGGATCGATCACCATGGTGCGTCGCCGTTGTCGCGCAGGTCGAGATCACGCTGGATCCTGATCTGCTCGATCGGCACGAGCTTGCCCTGGTCCATGCCCGGGCACGGAGCGTGCTTCTTGGCCATGACCCACGCCCGGCGGCTCTCGAGGTTGTCGGGCCAGAACGGCCAGGTGCGGCACTGGCTCGGTCGCGATCGATAGACCTTGCACAGGGCCTTGCCGGGCAACGTCTCGCGGTCGAGGAACGTGCAGTCCATGCCGTGCGGCGTGGAGTGCTCGGTCAGGCTGCGACGATCCCGGACGACCCGGGTGAAGCGGGCGAGGAAGTCTTCGTGGGGAATCCCGAGTTCGGCGGCCATCGCCTTGCCCTCGTCATCGGTGAACCACACGGCACCTTCGCCGCCGGTGCAGCAGTTGCCGCACATGGTGCACTCGAAGCGAAGCCCGTCCTTGTACCACTCCTCGGCCATGCGGCGAGTCTAGCCCCGCACTGCCCAAGAGAAAGGCCCCGGCGCGTGCCGGGGCCTGGGGTCGATGCTTCGTTCGATCGCCTGCAGCGATCGTGCCGATCGGCTCACTCGCCGTCGTCGGTCGCCGCTTCGGCAGACTCGCCACCCTCGGCGACGTACTGCTCCTGCGGGGTGAAGGCCGAGAGGTCGCTGATCGTGGGGCTTTCGCCCGGACGCTCCGCGCCGTGCAGCTCGGCCTCGTCGGTGGCGCCGGCCAGGTAGCCGTAGTCACTCGACTCGCTGCCCGCCGGCTCATCGACGAGCTTGCGGATGCGCAGCGTGGCGTAGGGCTCGAAACCCGTGCCCGCCGGGATCAGGTGACCCAGCAGCACGTTTTCCTTCAGGCCCTGGAGCGTGTCGACGGCGCCCTTGAGCGCGGCCTCGGTGAGCACCTTGGTCGTTTCCTGGAAGCTCGCGCCCGAGAGGAACGACTCGCTCTGGAGGCTGGCCTTGGTGATGCCCAGGAGCAGCGTGCGCACGCGGGCCGGCTTGGTCTTGACGGTCTTGGCAGGCTCACGACCGGCCTCTTCGGCGGTCGCGTTGGCTTCCTTGACTTCGTCCTTGGGATAGACCTTGCCGTTGACCAGCAGCGTGCCGCCAGCGTCGACGACCTTGAGCGAGCCGGCGAGGTCGTGGTTGACCTGCGCATGGCGGTAGCGCTCGATGACGTCGTTGGGCAGGAGATCGCTGTCGCCCGGATCGGCCACGCGCACCTTCGAGAGCATCTGGCGGAGGATGACCTCGATGTGCTTGTCGGCGATGGGCACGCCCTGCGCGCGGTACACGTTCTGGATCTCGTCCAGCATGTACTGGTAGAGGGCTTCCTCGCCGTTGATCGCGAGGATCTCGGCAGGGGTGCGTGCACCGTCGGTCAGGGGCTGACCGGCCTCGACCACGTCGCCCGTGTGGACGAGCAGGCGCTTGCCCTGCAGGGCGTGGTGGTCTTCGTGCATGTCCTTCGCACCCTCGACGTGGATGCGAATGGTCATCTTGCCCTTGCGCTCGTTCGGCAGGAGCTCGACGCGGCCGGCGACACGGGCCATGACGGCTGGGTCGCGCGGCAGGCGAGCCTCGAAGATCTCGGTGACGCGCGGCAGACCACCGACGATGTCGGCGCTGCGGCGTTCCTCGCCCTTCGACTGGATGGCGAGCGCTGCGCCGGCGGCGACCTTCTGGCCGTCCTCGACCACGATGCGGCTCTTGGCCGGCAGGTGGTGCAGGTCAAGCACGTGGCCCTGGGCATCCTCGATGGTGACGCGCGGGTGCTTGTCGCCGGTGTGTTCGACGACGATGACTTCGCGCTTGGCACCCTTGCCCTCGACGCGGATGGTCTCGCCTTCGGCCACGTCGCGGAACCGCACCACGCCGGACTTCTCGGCGAGGATGGGGGTGGAGTGGGGGTCCCACTCGAGCACCAGGTCACCCTTCTTGACGGTCGTGCCGTTGCGGACCGACATCGTGGCGCCGTAGGGCACCTTGAAGTGGTCGAGCTCGCGGCCCTTGGCATCGACGATCGCGACGACACCGGTCTTGCGCAGGACCACCAGGCGGCCCTCGAACTCGACCTCGTTGCAGTCACGGGCCTCGATGGTGCCGGCGAAGGTGGCCTTCCAGTTCGCTTCGGTCGAGCTGGTGAACGCGATGCCGCCCGTGTGGAACGTGCGCATCGTGAGCTGCGTGCCGGGCTCACCAATGGACTGCGCGGCGATGATGCCGACCGCGAGGCCTTCCTCGACGATCTTGCCATTGCTCATGTCCATGCCGTAGCACCGTGCGCAGACGCCGCGGGGCGTCTCGCAGGTGAGCGGGCTGCGGACCATGAGGGCGGGCACGCCGAGTTCCTCGATCTCCGCGGCAATCGCCGGGGTGATGAGCTGGCCCTTCTTCACGATCACCTTGTCGGTGCGGGGGTCCATGACCGACTCGCACGCCGTGCGGCCCTTGATGAGCTCGCGCAGCGGCACGTCGACCTCGTCGCCCTTGTACACCGGCGCCTTGCGCACGCCGCGGTTGGTGCCGCAGTCATGCTCCAGCACGACCACGCTCTGAGCCACGTCGCACAGCTTGCGCGTGAGGTAGCCGGAGTCGGCGGTCTTGAGCGCGGTGTCGGCCAAACCCTTGCGGGTGCCGTGGGTCGAGCTGAAGTACTCGAGCACCTTCAGGCCTTCGCGGAAGTTGCTCTTGATGGGGGTCTCGATGATCTCGCCGCTCGGCTTGGCCATGAGGCCGCGCATGCCGGCGAGCTGCTGCATCTGGCTCTTGTTGCCACGCGCGCCCGAGTCCATGAAGAGGTACACGGG
>JAGWXC010000113.1 GCA_018970045.1 Planctomycetota bacterium
CCCGCGACTGGGCGCACACGGCGTCCGCGTCTTTGCCGACCTGCGCAAGAAGCACTCGAGCCATGCCATCACGGCCGATCTGTCGATGGCCGACTGGGTCGAGGCCGCGCACTTCTTCGGCGCCGACGGCGTCATCGTGACCGGGACCGCCACCGGCAAGCCGGTCGATGCAACGGAACTCACCGCCGCCCGGGCAGCCTCTCCGCTGCCGGTGCTCGTGGGCAGCGGTGCCACGCCCGCATCGTTGCCTGCGCTCTTCGCCCACGCCCACGCGGTCATCGTGGGCAGCTCGATCAAGCAGGATGGGCTGTGGTCGAACGAACTCTGTCCCGACCGCATGCGCGCGATCGTCGCCGCGCGCGACGCGATCCGCTGAAGAACGCCTACGATCGGGCTTCCATGCAGGTCTGGCTGAACGGACGCATCCTTCCTGCCCACGAGGCCACGCTGAGCCCGTTCGACCGGGGCTTTCTCTTCGGCGACGGCGTGTACGAACTCGTTCGTTTCTTCAACGGCGTCGGCGTCGGGATCGATGCCCACGTCGCGCGACTGGAGCGCAGCCTCGGGCTCACGCGCATCAGCGGATTCGACGCGCGCTCGTTCCCCGCGCTCTGCCACGACCTGCTCGCCGCGAATGGACTGCGCGATGCCGCGATCTACCTGCAGGTCACGCGCGGCGTGCAGGTGCCGCGCGCCCACATGCCGACGCCGGGCCTTGCGCCGACGGTGTTCGCGTACGCGAGCGCCTGCGGGTCGATCGATGAACTCGCCACGCTGCAGGCGGGTACGGCGATCACGCGACCCGATCCGCGATGGTCGCGCTGCGAGATCAAGACCACGAGCCTGCTGGGCAACATCCTTGCTCTTCTCGATGCCCAGGATGCACGCGCCGACGAAGTGCTGCTCACGCGCCATGGTCTCGTGGGCGAAGGCGCCTACAGCAACGTCTTCGCGCTCCTGGGCGACACGCTCGTGACCACGCCGGTCGACGACGACCCGCCGATCCTGCACGGGGTCACGCGCTGGCAACTCCTCGAGGAAGCCGCACAGGCAGGCATCCCTACCGCCGTGCGTCCGATCAGCATCGATGAACTCGCCACGGCCCGCGAGGTCTTCATCGCGGCCAGCCGCCGGCTCGTCACGCCCATCGTGACGCTCGACGGGCGACCGGTCGGCAGCGGCGAGATCGGTCCGCTCACGCGGCGCACCTTTGCGCTCCTGGCCGAGCGCATCCGCCGCGAGTGCGGACTGCCGCCCGGCTAGACTCGTCGCGTGCCCACCCTCCTCGCCCTCAGCGTCGGCAACACCCGCACCGCCATCGGCTCGTTCACCGCGAGCGAACTCATAGCGGTCACCCGCCTCGACAACACCGACCCCATCGCGGTGGCGACAGCCGCCGAGGGCGCGTGGAAGATGCTCGACAGCGCCGGTGCGCCGATCGTGATCGCCTCGACGAACGACCCGTTCGCCGATCGCGTTGCCGATGAGGTCGAGGCCCGCACCGGCGCCGAGGTCCTGCGCGTGGGCGCCGACGTCGCGCCGGCGATCGGCACCCACCTCGATGCGCATGCGAAGACCGGCCAGGACCGGCTCCTCAACGCCGCCGCGGCGTGGTCCTGCGTGAAGCAGGCCTGCGTCGTCGTCGATGCCGGCACCGCGATCACCGTCGACTTCATCGATGGCGTGGGCACGTTCCAGGGCGGCGCCATCGCGCCCGGCGCGCAGATGGCGCTCCGCGCGCTGCATGAGCACACCGCGGCGCTGCCGTCGATCGCCTACCGCGAGCCCGATGCAGGCAGCTTCGGCAAGAACACCGAGCAGGCCATGCTGCAGGGCGTGCACGTCGGGCTGCAAGGCCTCGTGTGGAAGCTCGTCGAGCAGTACGCCATGCAGTACGGGGCGTTTCCCGTCGTCCTCGCCACGGGCGGCGACGCTGCCACCCTCTTCGCCAAGGACGAACTCGTCAACGCGATCGTCCCCGACCTCACGCTCCATGGGATCCACGAATCCTGGCGCGCCGTGTACGAGGCGGAGTCTGAGCCGAGCCGTCCTGCCGTGCAACGCGCTGCCGCTGCCGCCGATGTGCGCCCCGGCGGCTGTGGCGATGGCTGCGGCTGCCACGCCAAGCACGACGACCACGCATGACGCCGGTCCAGTGGGCGTGGTGCACGCCGATGCAGCCGGGCGCGATCGCGCTCGTCACGCTGCACGGCGAGCCCGCCGCCCTCGATGCCCTGCTGTCGACCTGCTGTCGCCGCGTTCCTGCTGCCGGCGCCACGGCTCGATGCCTCTTCGACGATGCACTCGGCACGATCGACGACGGGGTGGCGGTCCGCATCGCGCCGACGTCGGCCATGCTCATGCCGCACGGTGGCGTGCGCATCGCGCAGCGGCTGCAGGCGTGGCTGCGAGCGCATGGTGCGATCGAGGCCCCGCTCCCCGACCTCGCGCTCTTCCCCGAATGCGCGAGCCCGCATGCCGCCGCCGCGGCGCGCATGGCCGGTCGCTGTGCCAGCCGGCGCGCCCTTGAGCTCCTGCGCGATCACGCAGCGCGAGTCGAGCGATCCGGGCCAGCGACCGCGGCCGACATCGCACGCGCGCGGCGGCTGCGCGTGCTCATCGATCCGCCCACCGTCGTCATCGCCGGCCCATCGAACGTCGGCAAGAGCACGCTCACCAATGCGCTCGCCCGCCGCACGGTTTCGGTCACCGATGACGCGGCCGGCACCACGCGCGATCCGGTACCGGTGCGCCTGGATCTGGACGGCGTGACCGTCGACTGGATCGACCTGCCGGGCCTGCTCGACGCGCCGAGCGCGATCGATGCTTCGGCGGCATCGATCGCCTCACGCATCGCCGCGAGCGCCCACGTCATCGTCGTGGCGACGGCGCCCGGCCGCGGTTGGCCACGTCTCTCGCCTCCCAGCCCCACCACGATCGTGCCCGTCCTCCTGCAGTGCGATCGGCCCGACGCAGCAACCTGTCCCGAGCGTTCGCAGGCACTCGTGTCATGCAGCGCTCTGCAGTCGATCGGGCTGAGCGAACTGGCCATCGCCATCCGCAAGGCGCTCGTCAGCGACGAGGACCTTGCCGACTCGCGCGCGTGGGCCTTCGATGCCGATCAGAGCCCGATGGTGGAGTAGCCGGCGTCCACGTACACGACCTGGCCGGTCATGCCCGCACCCAGCTCGCTCAGCAGGAACGCCGCGCAGTCGCCGACCTGGCCGCCGGTGATGTTGCGGCGCAGCGGCGCCTTGCGCTCCATGTGATCGAGGATGTCGGTGAAGCCACCGACCGCCATCGCGCTCAGCGTGCGCAGCGGTCCGCCGCTGATGCAGTTCACGCGCACGTTGCGCGGCCCAAGGTCCATCGCGAGATAGCGCGTGGTCGCCTCGAGCGCAGCCTTCGCCACGCCCATCACGTTGTAGCCGGGCACGGCCTTCTCGGCGCCGTAGTAGGAGAGCGCGATCATGCTGCCGCCCTGCGGCATCAGGTCGACGCAACGGTTGGCCATGGCCATGTACGTGAACGCGCTGATGTCCATGGCCTGCGTGAAGACCTGGCGCGGGGTCGCCGTGAAGACGCCCTGATCCATGCGCAGCCAGCTCTTGTCGGCGTACGCGATCGAGTGCACGAGGAAGTCGATCGTGCCGAACTCGGCCTTGATGCGGCTGAAGACCGCATCGAGGTCGGCATCATTCGCGGCATCCATCGGTGCGAGCCATGGATCCTTCACGCCCAACTCCTCGACGGCCATGCGGCAGCGACGCTCCATCTTGTCACCCGGAAGGTGCGTGAACAGGCACTGCGCGCCTTCGCGCACCAGGCTCTGGGTGATGTACCAGGCGTACGAGTGATCGTTGGCGATGCCGGTGACGAGGCCGCGCTTGCCCTGCATGAATCCCATCGAGATGGCTCCTTGGCTTGGGGGGGTGAAGCGCACGCGGAGGGATTCGAACCCCCAACCCTCGGTTCCGAAGACCGATGCTCTATCCGTTGAGCTACGCGTGCGGGAGGGTGTCGATGGTAGCGCAACCTCCTGCCCTACACTCCGACCGTGTCCACGCCACTGGGCGATCCGAACCTCGACCGGCCACGCTCGATCCTGCTCGTGGATGACGAGCCGCTGAATCGCGACATGCTCAGCCGTCGCCTCGGCAAGGCCGGCTATGACGTCGCCACGGCCAGCGACGGCGCCGACGCGCTCGCCCAGATCCAGTCCAAGCGGCCCGATCTGGTGCTTCTGGACCTCCTCATGCCCGGCATGTCCGGTCTGGATGTGCTCCGAGAGCTCCGGCGCACCGTTGATCCCACGGAACTCCCCATCGTGGTCGCCACGGCCCTGCACGAGACGAGCTTCCTCGTCGAGGCGATGGAGGCCGGCGCCAACGACTTCGTGACCAAGCCGCTGGATTTCCCGGTCGTGCTGGCGCGCGTGGAATCCCAGCTGCGCGCCAAGGGGATCGCCGACCGCAACCGCACGCTGGCGTCGAGGCTGGAGGTGGCACGTACACGTCTCGAAGTCGCCAACCGCGAGCTCGCCCAGATGTTCGGCGAGCTCGAGCGCGAGGCCGACATGGATCGCCGATCGCGCGATACCGCGCGACAGCGGCTGCACAGCATGGCGGTGCTCGGGGACCGCGCCTCCAAGGGGATCGACCAGGATGTCGTGATGCACGACCTCCTGCTCGGCGGGATGGTTGCGCTGCAGGCGACCAGCGCGGTGCTCTACCGCGTCGACGGCGACGTGCTCCGTCGCCAGTACGCCGTGCCCGATGCCGCGGAGATGCCCGAGGAACTGCCCCTCGACGGCCAGACGATCCTCGCGCGCATCGCGCACGGTCATTCCGTCCTCACGGAAACGTGCAAGCCCTTCGGCACCGGCACGGCCATCCCCACGCTCGGAGCTCCGATGGTCGATCCCGACGGCGAGGTGCAGGCCGTCATCCTCCTCATGCGCGGCCGTTCGAGCCCGTTCGCCCGCGAGGATGAGAACGCCGTGGCGAGCCTTGCGGCGATCCTCGAGGGCGCGCTGCAGCGCACCGCCCTCACGCGCACCAACATCGAGCGCATGATCCGCATGGCGAGCATGCGCGACCCGAGCGAGACCTTCTCGCACACCAACCGCGTCGCTGGCATGTCGCTCGTCCTCTTCAACGCCTGGTGCGACCGGCACGCGATCCCGATGGAGCGTCGCCTGCGCGAGGGCGACCTGCTGCGCACCGGAGCCATGCTCCACGATGTGGGCAAGGTCGCCATCCCCGATGGCATCCTCAAGAAGCCGACTGCGCTCACGCCCGACGAATACTCAACGATGATGGGTCACACGACCGAGGGGGCCGCACTCTTCAGCGGCCACCGCACGCCGTTTGACCGCATCGCCCATGACATCGTGCTGCACCACCACCAACGCTGGAACGGCCGCGGCTACCCGCAGGTCGCGCAGCCCGATGGCACGCTGGCACCGCTGCGTGGCGAGCAGATCCCGCTCACCGCGCGCATCGTCGCCATCGCCGACGTGTACGACGCCCTCCTGAGCTCGCGTCGATACAAGCGCGCCTGGAGCCGGGCCGAGACGGTGGACTACCTCCGCCAGCAGGCCGGCGAGCACTTCGACCCTGAGCTGGTCGAGATCGCCGCAGGCCTGCTCGATGAACTCGATGCCGCACGCGCGGAGTTTCCGGAGTCCGACGCTGCGGGTGCACGCGCATGATCGGTCGCCGCGCGGTCGCTGCGCTGTTGGCGATCCTCGGTGCCGCCAGCTGCGGCCCGCCCACCCACGTCCTCGATCGCGTTCCAGCCCCTGTCCGACCCGCATGGCTCGCGGCGCAGCCTGAATCCGCGGGGCTCACGCCCAAGGCGATCGCCACGCTCGATCTCGACCACGACCGCTACGGCCACGCCGTGCTCGTCGCGCGCACGCAGCGGCTCGCCGCTCTCGCCAACGCGGTTCAGGACCTCGATGCCCGCTCGGTCGATCCCGAGGCGCTCCGCCGTTGGATCGCCGAGGCTCGCGCCACCCGAGCCGATCTCGATGCGGCCGACGCCTCCCTCTTCGGCGATCTCGCGGCATCAGGCGTCATCGGCGCGGACGTGGCCGAACGCTGGAGCCTTCGACGCCGCGTCGAACGCGAGCTGGATCTTCTGGCCCAAGCCGGCTTCGGCTCCCCGCCCGATGCGATCGATGCGATGATCGCGCTGCCGCCACCGGGCTGGGACGCCACCCGCGTCGATGGCTGGAGCGATGACCACCGCGCATGGCTCGCGCCCAGGCTATCGTCGCTCAACGATGCCCTGCTCCTGCGACCGCTCGACCGCAGGCTCGCGCCCGCACCGGCGTCCAATCCCGATGGCTCGCCGGGCAAGGACCTGATCGACGAGTCCTTCAAGGAACGCATTCGCGCTTTGAGCACCGAGTGCACCGCGCGCGCACTGGCGGCATCGGATGATGCTGCGTGGCGCACGGCGATGGAGGAGCGCCTCAAGGGCGTCGTCACGGTGCCGCCCGTTCCGCCAACGCCAGGTGGTGCGCGCTACCCGGATGACGCCGGCGCCGTCGCGATCTTCCTTCCCGCTCCGCCGACTGATGCCGAGTGGACCGCGTTGGCGAACGCCGCCTCGATCGAGCCGGGCGCGATCTCGCCGCTGCGCGCTGCGTGGGAATCGTCATGGACCGCCGCGGTCCAACCCATCGCCGAGCTCGCCAAGGCTGAGATCGACCGCATCCAAGCTGCCGCAGAGGATCCATCGAGCGGGTCGCCGCGCGAACTCGCGCAGCGCATCCACGGTGCGCTCGAGTCCGCGATCCGCAACGTGCAGCAGGCCGAGTCGACCGCCGACGACCAGCTGTTCGCGGTACTCGGCGACGGTGGCTCGCCCGAGGTCATCGCATGGTGGCGGGCCATGCGTGCTGCGCCGCCCCGCCCGAGCGATGCACCCGGGACCGGCTTGGCCCGTGCCTTCGGCATGGGCGCGTGCCGGCGCGACCGGGCGCTGGTTGAGCTTGCGGCGCTCACGGTGGCCACGGCGCCGCAGCGCGATGCCGTGCTGCGCACCATGGCCGACT
The DNA here is from genome assembly GCA_018970045.1 of Planctomycetota bacterium. Lineage (GTDB taxonomy): Bacteria > Planctomycetota > Phycisphaerae > Phycisphaerales > SM1A02 > SYIB01. The sequence goes on from JAGWXC010000113.1 coordinate 7,067, forward strand.
CGGCTGCCGACCGCATCGCCCTCGCGCGCGAACTCGATCGGGCGCGGCTCGCGGCATGGAAGTCCGTCTTCGAGGCACTCGTCGTCGTGCAGCGCGATCCACTGGCACTCAACCCCACGCAACCACGAGCTGCGCTCGCGTCGAGTGCCGACATGTCCAGTCGTTTCGTCGCCGCGCAGCTCGAACTCGCTCGCGCATGTGCGAGCGCCGCTCCCGGCCTCGCTGCACCGCTGCGCGCTGACCTGCGCGCCCTCGCGTGGCCTGAGTTCTTCGCGGCGCGCGGGAACGATCCCGTGGATCAGCATCGGCTCATCAGCGCGCGCACCCTGCTGCCGGGGACCTTCGATGCCGAGCCGCTCGATGCCGCCGTCGAGCGCGAGCTCGAGCGCATCGATGCCCAGTTCGGCCGCACGCCGTGGCTCCCCGGCATGCCGCTGACTGACCCGGAGGGAGACTGGCCCGCGATCCTTCGGCGCGATCCCGCGCTCTACGGCGCCGTCTGGACCCGAACGGTCACGACCGACCGCGCGGTGCGCGACGCGGCGCTCGATCCGGGCCAGCAGGACCGCGCGGCGCTGCAGGAGTGGCTGCAGCGCGCGGCTCTCCCGGGCGGTCGATGACCTTCTTCATGATGAAGAGGTAGTTGAAGCCCCGCAGGAAGAAGTTCTCCTCCTCGGCGACCTTGTGCCAGTTGCCCTTGCCGAGCTTGGCGTTCTGCCGCACGACCGTCACGATGTCGACGGCTTCAAGGTTGCGCCGCATGATGGAGAAGAGCTCGAAGCCGATGGGCATGAACGTGCCCGCACCGCTGCCCTTGGGGCCGCCCTTGCGCTTCTTCCA
>JAGWXC010000114.1 GCA_018970045.1 Planctomycetota bacterium
GATCAGCCCCCAACCTGTCGGCACTTCCCAGGGGCGAACCATGCCGCGCGGGCAGAAGAGCACGCAGCGATCCGCAAGTCGGTAGCGGGGCAGCAAGCCGAACTTCGTCTCACCGTAGAGCGCCTCTTCGGTGCGGCGGAGTTCCGCGAGCGCCGTGCGATAGGCGGTCATGCGGCTCGCGGCGAAGTCCCACTCATCGAGGCCATCGAAGAGTGACGACCCTGATCGACGCAGGTGCGGCTCGTAGACCTTGATGCGGGTCTCCTCCAAGTCACGGCAGCGCTGCTCGAGCCGCTCGCGTTCGGCGAGCAGTTCATCGACCTTGCCAGTGTCGCGGAAGAAGTCCGCACGCGACTGCTTGCACTCGACCGCGATGGTCATGATCGGCTCGCGTGCTGCAGCGGTGCCATCGAAGAGTGGTGCATCGAGCTCGGGCCGATGGAAGCGATGGTCGCGCCCATCGAGCCAGCCGGCGACATCGACGCGCCAGCGCGGGATCGGTGCGTTCACTTCGGTGGCGACCACGCGTGCGCCCTGGCGGATGAGCCACTCGCACGCGAGCCACTTGAGTTCCTGGTGGTCGATCGTCTCCAAGCGCCTGCTCCAACGCGCGCACGGCATCGCCGTGACGCTTGGAATCCTAGGAAGGTTCGATCATCCGATGCTCGCAGGATCGCTGCACCGGGATCACGCGCGCCGCAATCGCTCAGGTGCTCTGGCGCGTGATCGTCTGGTAGTACTCGCGCTCGCCACGGCCACGCAGCGGATAGTCCTTGCGCAGCGGGTGGGCGGGGAAGTCCTTCCAGAGCAGGATGCGTCGAAGGTCAGGGTGACCCTCGAAGCGGATGCCGAACATGTCGTAGACCTCACGCTCGGGCCACTCGGCGCCGGGCCACAGGTCGACCACGCTCGACACCATCAGGCCTGGATCGACGTCAATGCCTTCGGTCGGCAGCGTGGGCTCGACGTAGACCTTCAGGCGGATCCGCAGGTCGTGCGCGTACGACGCCAGCAGGTACACGACCGCGAACCGGCCGGGCTGCGGCGCGGGGTAGTTCAGGTAGTCCACGCCGACGACATCGCTGAGGAAGCAGTACGCGCAGGCAGGGTCATCGCGCAGGAAGCGTGCCACGGCATGCAGATGCTCCTTCGGCACCACCACGGTCACCTGGTCGCGGTAGTTCGCCACGAGGAAGCTGACGTTCGGGAACGCCTTCTTCAGCAGCGGCAGTGTCGGATGGTTCGGCACGGTGGGCGCGTCGGACATGGGGCGAAAGTGTAGCCGCGCGATGGGCGTCGGAGGGGCTCCACTCCGGCGCCGGGACGCCGGACTCGATCCACTCCGGCGCCGGGACGCCGGACTCAGTCAGTGCCGGAAGTGCCGATCGCCCGTCAGCAGACACGTGATCCCGCGCGCGGCGCACAGGTCCAGGGTGTCCTGATCACGCTTGCTCCCACCCGGGTGCACGATGCATCGCACGCCGGCATCCGCCAAGAGCGTGGGACCATCGGCAAAGGGGAAGAACGCGTCGCTCGCCGCAATGGGCAGGCGTGCTGTCGCCAGTCGTGCCGCCGCTTTCTCCACGGCGAGTCGGCAGCTGGCGACGCGGTCCATCTGCCCGGCTCCCGCACCCAGCAGCGTGGTGCCATCAGTGATGCAGACCGCATTCGACTTGAGGTGCTTGGCCACCGTGAACGCGAACCCCGCACCGGCGAGCATCGCCGCGTCAGGCGCAGGCCCCGCCGCATGCGTGAAGGCCGCCGGATCGATCGGCTTCGCATCGCGCTCCTGCACGAGCAGACCGCCGGGCACGCTGCGCAGCGCCATCGCGCCGGCGATCGCGTGCCGCGTCGCACCGACCGGCAGCAGTCGCACATTCTTCCAGCGCTCGCCAAGGATCCGCACGGCCTCGTCATCGAAGCCCTCGGCCACGACGACCTCGAGGAATCGCTCGCCCTCGGCCATCAGCGTGGCCGCGGCGGCATCGACGCGCCTGCTGAACGCCACGATGCCGCCGAACGCGGCGAGCGGATCGCCGCCGTACGCGCGATCGAACGCCTCGCGGGCCGAGCCAGCGATCGAAGCCCCACATGGATTCGTGTGCTTGATCACCGCGCAGGCCTGCGCGCTCGGATCGATGTCGTAGAGATCGCGGACGAGTTCAAGCGCCGCCGCTGCATCGAGCAGGTTGTTGTACGAGAGCGGCTTGCCGTGCAGGAGCGGCGCGCCGACCACGCTGGCTTCTCGCGGATCGGGATCGCGGTAGACCGCGGCGCGCTGGTGCGGGTTCTCGCCGTAGCGAAGCTCCTCGCAGCGGACCCAGCGGCCCTCGAGGACCGGCGGGAAGTCCGTGTCCTGCGTGCGGCCGAACCAGGCGCTGATCGCGGTGTCGTAGGCCGCCGTGGCACGGAACGCCTCGCGGGCCAGCGTGCGCCGCAGGCCCAGCGTGGTGCAGCCGTCATGCGCGGCGAGTTCGTTGGCGATCGCGTCGTACTGCGATGGATCAGTCACGACCGCCACGAAGCCGTGGTTCTTCGCCGCGCTGCGCAGCATGCTCGGGCCGCCGATGTCGATGTTCTCGATCGCCTCGCGGTCCGTGCAGCCCGGCCGGCGCACCGTCGCCTCGAAGGGGTACAGGTTCACGCACACGAGATCGATCGGCTCGATGCCATGCTCGCTCATGCTCGCCGCATGGGCGGGGTTCGTGCGCACGCCGAGCAGGCCGCCGTGCACGCGCGGGTGCAGCGTCTTCACGCGGCCATCCAGCATTTCCGGGAAGCCCGTCAGGTCATCGATCGAGCGCACCTTCAGGCCGGCCGCGACGAGCGCCGCAGCCGTGCCGCCGGTCGAGACGAGCTCCACGCCTCGCGCCGCAAGCGCCTTGGCGAACGGGACGAGATCCCGCTTGTCACTCACGCTCAGGAGCGCACGGGTGACGCGGACATGGTCGACGACTGGGGCGTCGATGGGAGCGAGGCTGGCCATGGTCTGTGGTCCTTGGGTTCAGGGTTCGCCGGCGTCATCGGCAGCGGGTTCGTTGCTGCCTTCGCCTTCGGCCTCGGCGGGCTCGGCCGAGGGCTTCGATGCCGGAATGATCTTGAGGCCCGACGGCTTGGGCTTCGCGCCCAGCGGCTCGAGCAGCTGCACGCGCCCGTCGGACGCGACGACGAGCAGGACGCCGTCATCGTTCGTGCCGATCGTGAGGTCGTTGGCCGCGCCCATGGGCACGGTGGCGACGAGGCCGCCGCGCGAAAGTTCAAGCAGGCGCACCGTGCGCGTCGCGCCATCCACAACCACCACGTTCGAACCGATCGCGCCGGCGACGGTGCCGGGAGCTTCGGCAGCCCAGCGTCGCACGCCATCCATGTTGCCCTTGGAGTCGGTCGCCAGGCAGACGAGGCCTTCCGACGGCACCTGCACCAGCAGTGAGTCGCCGAAGAGCGTGAGGTCTCCGGTGATCGGGCTCTCCGTGAAGTACTTCCAGCGCGTCTTGCCGCTCTGGCGGTCGAGGCAGTACACCGACTGGTCGGTGCTGGCGGCGTACACGCCGGCGGTGTCTTCGGCGAGTCGGCCGAAGACCGGCCCGATGTTGCGGCGCCAGAGCATGCGGGCGTCTTCCTTGATGAAGCCGGCGACTTCGCCGCTGGTGCCGGCGGCAACGACCTCGTTGCCGATGACCTGCGGCGTACCACGGATCGCACCATTCACGAGACCCTGGTGATGGATCACCCCGAGCAGGGCATGGAACCACACGAGCCGCCCCGACGCGCTCGCGAAGATCAGGTAGGGCCACGCGACCGCGCAGTCGGCGCTCAGGTATTCCTTCGATGGCTTGCGGTTGATGAGTGCACCGGTCGTGCCGTCGAACTGCAGGAATTCGCTGTCGATCACCGCGAAGACGCGGTCGCGGCCATCGAGGCGGGCGCGGTGGATGCCCAGCACGCGGTCCTGCGGTCCGATGACTTCGCTGCGCCAGATCACGGCACCATCCTTCAGCGAGAGCCGGCTCAGGCCCCCGCGCGAGTCGAGCACGAACGCGCTGTCGCCGCGCATCCAGCCGCGCAGGGCGGTGGCGCCGTCGGTCATGGTCAGTCGCTGCTGCCACAGGTGTCGCACACCCATCTGTTCGATGGCGGTGGGGCCGAGCACCAGGCTCTTCTCCAGGCGCTCGCGCATCTCCTGAGCGGTCGGGGTCTGGGCCGCGACGGGGCTGGCGAGGGCGGCCGCAAGGGCGGCGGAGAGAGCGGCGGTGAGCAGGGTCTTCATGGGCGTTCCGTGGGGGAAGCCAGCACTATATCGGTTGGCGGGCTCGGTCCGGCCGTGCGTCCCATTACGCTTGGCCCCGTGCGAGCGAGCTGGTTCCTGATCATGGTGGCGTGCATCGCCTCGGTGCTTCCCGGCCGGACCTCCGCTTGCGGTCCCCCGGGGCCCGCGCAGGTCGTGCCGCAGGCGTCGTGGTGGGACCGGACCGAGGGAACCGTCCGCCCGAGTCGGTTCTACGCCATCCGCAGCGACCTCGACCGAGCTGTCACGGCGCGATACGCGGCGCTGCTCGACACGATGTACGGCGAGTACACGAGTCGGCTGGATCATTTGCGGCGGCGCCAGCCCGATGTGCTGGCGGTCTACATGTTCGCGCGCCAGCAGGACTACCTGAACACGTTGCGCTCGCGCTTCGGGATCGATGGCACGGGCTCGGGCGGCATGTTCTTCGTGGGCCCCAACGGTGCGGGCTTGGCGTTCTTCACCGAGCGCGTGCCCGAGGAGCAGGTGCGCCACACGATCCAGCACGAGGGCTTCCACCAGGTCGCTTGGTCGTTCTTCGCCAACGACCTGCCGATCTGGGTGAACGAGGGCATGGCGGAGTTCTTCGGCATGGCCGAGGTGCTTGACGACGACATCGTGATCGGCCAGATCGACGCGACGGCGCTCGACTCGATCCAGAGGGCGATCAAGGAGGGCCGTCACCTGCCGCTGGCGACGATGCTGAACATGTCGCACGAGGCCTGGGGCGCCACCGTGCGCGGCGGCGATGCGCGGCTGCAGTACGACCAGGCTTGGTCAATGATCCAGTTCCTCGCGTACGGCGAGGGCGGCAAGTACCAGCAGGGGTTCAGGGAGTACCTCCGGGACCTGAATGCGGGCGTGCCAAGCGGGCGGGCCTTCGGCCGCGCGTTCGGCACTGATCCGAACACGGTCGATGCCTTCGAGGCCAAGTGGAAAGAGTTCGTGCAGGGGCTGCGGGCCTCGAGCTTGACGAGCGCCATGAAGAGTGCGTCGTTCATGGCCGCTGGCGTTCAGTTCCTGCGTGGCAAGGCGATCATGCCGGCCAGCGTGGATGAGCTGCGCGCCGCACTGGTCGAGCATGGCTTCGAGCAGCGCATCCGGGGCCATGGCGGCGAGCTTGTGATCAAGGCCTCGGAGCCTTCGCTCTGGTCGATCCCGAACGATCCGCAGACGAAGGACGCAGCGTGGACCGCCAGCAAGGGCAAGGCCAAGAAGCGCAAGAAGCCCAAGAAGGCCACGGATTGGGACGATGGTCCGCCGCCCCTGGACCTGCGCACCAAGGGGCTTCGCCCGAACGAACTGCTCGTGACCTGGACGCAGGACGAGCGTGGCGAGTGGCAGCCGCGCTTTGAGGCGCTGAAGCCCTGACCTTGGCATCGAGTCGTAGACTCACGCCATGCATCCTGGTGCACGCCTGCGTGAACTCATGTCCAAGGGAACGGTGGTCGCGCCCGGCGCGTTCAACGCGCTCGTCGCCCGCAGCGTGCGCAAGGCAGGCTTCGATGCCTGCTACATCTCCGGTGGCGCCACGGCCAACGTGGCCGGCTATCCCGACATCGGCCTCATCACGCTGAGCGAGATGTGCCGCACGGTCCGCGAGATCGCCGACGCAAGCCGCCTGCCCGTGATCGCCGACGCCGACACCGGCTACGGCGAGGTCGAGTGCGCGGTGCGCACGGTCGTCGACTACGAGCGCTCCGGTGCTGCGGCGCTCCATGTCGAGGACCAGGTCTTCCCCAAGCGGTGCGGCCATCTCGACGGCAAGGAGGTCGTGCCTCCGCACGCCATGGCGGACAAGATCGCGGCCATGGCCAAGGCGCGGCACAGCGCTGACTTCGTCATCATCGCGCGTACCGATGCCCGTGCCATGGAAGGGATCGAGGGCACGATCCGACGTGCGAACCTGTACCGCGAGGCTGGCGCCGACGTGATCTTTCCCGAGGGGCTCGCCGATGCCGCCGAGTTCGCGCAGTTCGCCAAGGCATCGCCCGGGCGCTCGCTCGCCAACATGACCGAGTTCGGCAAGACCGCGCACATCAGCGCGGCGCAGTTCGGGGCCATGGGCTACTCGATCGTGATCTATCCGCTGAGCGTGATGCGCATGGCGATGAAGGCGGTCGAGGATGGGCTCACCCACCTCAAGGCGCATGGCTCGATGGAGGCGATGCTGCCGCGCATGCAGCACCGCAGCGAGCTCTACGGCCTGCTCGGCTACCGCCCGGGCGAGCAGTGGGATTTTCCCGGCGAGTGAGCGCGGCGCGCGGGTAGCCTGCGCGCATGACCATCGACCGACGCTCGTTCATCGCTGCCACCGCGGCTTCCGTCGCGGCCCCGTCGTTCCTCGCTCCGCGCGCGCTCGGGGATGACCCGCTGCCGCCGCCCATCGGCTCGGGTTCGCAGCGTTACTCGGTCAATCACTCGTTCCTCTCGCCGCTGAAGGGCACTGGGTGGGGCGACACGCACGGCGTGGCGCAGGACGCGGCTGGCCGCATCTACCTGGCGCACACCGTGGGTGGCGGCAGCGAGAAGGCGCTGGCGGTCTGCGTCTACGAGGCCGATGGCCGTCCGGTCGGCGGCTGGGGCACCGACTTCGCCGGTGGCGCGCACGGGCTCGACCTGCGCAAGGAAGGCGACCGCGAGTACCTGTACCACTGTGACACGCGCCGGCGGAGCGTGGTCAAGACCGCGCTCGATGGCACCGTGGTGTGGACCGCGACCTGCCCGATGCAGAGCGGCGTGTACGGCTCGGCCGAGGAGTGGTGCCCGACGAACGTGGCCTTCCATCCGGACGGTGACCTGTACGTGGGCGATGGCTACGGCAAGGGCTTCATCCATCTCTTCGGCGCCGACGGGCAGTGGAAGAAGATCATCACGAAGCCCGGCTCCGGCAAGGGCGAGACGAGCTGCCCGCACGGCCTGGGCATCGATCCGCGCGGCAAGGAGCCGATGCTCGTCGTTGCCGACCGTGGCAACCGACGCATCCAAGTGCTGGCGCTCGATGGCACGCCGGTGGCGATCCACACCGACGGCGTGCGCATGCCGTGCGACATGAAGTTCCGCGGCAACCTGATGCTGGTGCCGGACCTCGAGAGCGTCGTCTGCCTCTACGACGAGTCATTCAAGCCCGTGGTCGCGCTCGGCGACGGTCATCCCACGAACCTGCGCGGCCAACCGACCGAGAGCTTCCAGTTCGGCCGCTTCGTGCACCCGCACGATGCGATCTGGCTCGCTGACGGCAGCATCGTCGTGGCCGAGTGGGTGCCGCAGGGCCGCGTGACGCGACTGACGCCGGTGAAGGGCTGACGATCTCGTGCGCGAGGGGTGCCGCGCCGGCGATCATCCGGCGCACGGCCCCCATGCGCCAAGCAGGATCGACAGATCGGCGCCATCCACGGTGCCGCTGGCATCAAGATCGGCGGGCGTGGTGCCGGAGGTGCCCCAGAGCGCGAGTATCGCAGCAAGGTCCGTGCCATCAACCGTGCCGTCGTCTGTCGCATCGCCGATGCAGATCGGTTCGACGCAGGCTTGGAACTCATAGCGGTGTGCTTCCGAGGTGTCGAGTTCCATGATCCAGAGCGTGTAGGCACCTGCCAACAG
>JAGWXC010000115.1 GCA_018970045.1 Planctomycetota bacterium
CGACGGATCGACCATGCTCGTCGCAGGATGGGACCGCACCGTGCGTCGATACGAGCGCGGATCGACCCAGCCCTCGTGGATCGGTCGCCAACACCACGACAACATCTGGTCCATCACGGACCTTGGCGAGCAGCGAGTGCTTTCAGCCGGCGCGGACGGCCTGCTCGTGGCGTGGGACCTTGCATCAGGCGCATCGATCGCCCTTCCGGGCAGTCCCGACATGGTCTGGTCGCTGCTTCGCTCCGGAGATGGGCTGTGGATCGGCAGCCAGGGCGGGCTTCGGCTGCAGGCCCCCGGCTCCGTCGATCGCTGGATCGGAACCGCGACGCCTCGACGCCGAGTGGTCACGGCTCCAACATGGTCGGCGTGGATCACGACAGACGGAGCCATCGAAGGCCGACGTCACGATGGGACTGCCTTCGAATGGGCTCAGGGGATGGGTCGATTCGCCCTGCTGGCAACGGCACCCCAGCGCGACCATGTGTGCGCGCTGCGGGATGATGGCACGATCGTCTGCATCGAGACTCGCGACGGCTCGATCCGCTGGGAGAGCAGGCAGCTCATTGGCGATGGAGCCTCGGAGGTCGCTGGCATTCCCATGATGGCGATGCAGGACGACCTTGGGTTGCTGCTGGTGGCCTCTCGACTGTACGGATGTGCGGCGCTGCACCTGTCGGATGGCACCTTGGCATGGACCAGCATGATCGGGCAGCAATGCGCAGCCGTGGGCAGCGGGCCCGATGGCATCATCCTGGCCGGGGGTCGGGACGGGCTGATCGCACGGATTGATCGTCACGGCACCGTCGTGGCCCGGACCCGATCGCAGCGCAGCCGCGCGGCCTCGCTGGCAGTCGATGCGGATGGCACCCGCGTGATCGCCGGGGGAGCCGACGGGACGCTCAGGGTGCTCGACCTGTCGTCGCTGGAGCAGCGACTGGCGATCCGGATCTCGGACTCGGCGCTCGACTCGATGTGGATTGACGATGAGGGCATCTGGACCATCGACCGCGATGGCGTCCTGCGCTGCCGCTGACCCCTCACCCCTGCACGGCCGGCGTGCCGTCGCGGCCGAGCATTGACACGACCACGCCCGCGAGGATGAGCCCGAAAGCGAGGTAGTCGTTGGCGCGCGGCTTCTCCTTCAGCACGACGATGGAGAAACCCACGAAGACGACGAGCGTGATCGCCTCCTGCAGGATCTTCAACTGCGGGGCGGTGAAGGGACCACCCTGCGAGAGATGCCCCAGACGGTTGGCCGGCACTTGGAGCGCATACTCAGGCAACGCGATCAGCCACGACAGGCCGATCGCGACCGGCAGCGTCCAAGCGACCTTCTTCAGGTGCCCGTACCACGCCCAGGTCATGAAGATGTTCGAGCAGACCAAGAGCAGGACCGTGCTGAGTGCGCGCATGGAGCGCACGGTACGCCCGGGCGCCCAAGCCGTCAGCCAGTCCACCCGGCAAGCAAGCGACTGAAGTCCGCACCGTCAACGAGCCCGTCACCGTTGATGTCCGCACGGGTGGCGGTGCCACCGACCGGACCCCACGACGAGAGCATCAAGCCAAGATCCACGCCATTCACGCGCCCGTCCTGATCAAGGTCTTCCGGCACGATCGGCGGGCACTGATCCAGCACGCCGTCCCAGTCGGCATCGAGTGAAGCATCCGACAGGATCTCAAGCGCGTCAGGCACACCGTCGTGGTCGCAGTCAACGAACGAGTCCCACCGAACGACGGCGCTTGAGACCAACGCACCGGCATCAGGTCCCGGGAGCGCATCGATCCATGTTCCCGCCGGCGCGCCGTCGCCCATCAGGCACAGCGCTGACTCAAGCACGTTCGACTGCGCGGGCCGCCCCGGCGACCATGCGAATCCATCGAAGGGTGTGCCATCGGTCCACGCCCACGTGCCACCTGCAAGCCGATGTCCACCGATCCAGGGGCCGACGCACGAGAATGCCGATGCCGACTGCGCAAGCCCGATCATGAAGGACAGTTCACCCGTCGACGTGGCTGGTGACAGATCGCCGCCAGCGGCCAAGGCCAGTTCACGGGCTGCGTGCCACGACCATGCACCATCCACGGTCAGCACCGCGTAGGTCCGGCCAGTGCCGCCATCTTCGATCGCCCATTGCGCTGCGGTGGCGGTGAACGCGGGCCATCCATCGCCCCCGAGCGCCATGGAGCAGGCGGCGACGGCCACGAGGGTCAGGGGCATGCGCACAGCGTAGGCCATCCCCATTCAAAGGCAAACCGGACCTTGCATCGTTCGGGCCTGCTCCTACACTCGACGGATGCTCGATCGACGCGAATTCCTGCTTCGGTCGGGCGGCTTGGTCGCGGCCCTGGGTGCCTCGGGCCATGTGGCTGCGGATGAATGTGTGGGCGCCACCGTCAGCGATGCGGCGATCGCTCGATTCCGGGCTTCGCTCGATGGGGCGACCATCCTTCCTGCCGATGCCCACTACGCAACGGCACGACTGGTCTACAACCTTCGCTTCGACCCCCGGCCATCCATCATCGTCCGCCCCGGCACGGTCGCCGACATCCAACGCACCATCGACTTCGCTCGGACCCAGGACATCCGCCTGGCGATTCGGTCAGGCGGGCACTCGTACATCGGCGCCTCGGGCGGCGATGGAATCGTGCTCGATCTCTCCTCGATGGCCGGGGTCCAGCCCTTGGGTGGCTCGATGTTCCGCATCGCCAGCGGCGCGCAGCTGCAACGGGTCTACGGCGATCTTCGCTGCAACGGGAACTGGACCCTTCCCTGCGGCAGTTGCGAGACCGTTGGGTTCGGTGGCATCGCCCAGGGTGGTGGATTCGGTTACCTGCAGCGCGCCCACGGGCTGACCTGTGACCGTGTGCGATCGGCGCGTGTCGTGCTGGCCGATGCCTCGTTGGCGACGGCGTCGCCCGACGGCGATGCGGACCTGCTGTGGGCGCTGCGTGGCGGCGGCGGCGGCAGCTTCGGCGTCGCCGTCGACTTCACGGTCGAGGCCGTTCCGTATACCCCGTTGCAGGTCGTGCTCTGGTACTGGCCCCTGGCGGCGGCGGATGACGTCCTCGCGCTCATGCACGATGCCGCAGCCGATGGCCGAATGCCACGACATGCGACCGCCGGCGTGGTCTTCAATCGCCCGGCAGCGGCGCTTGCTGAACCGCAGTGCATCGGGCTGCTGTGGTCCCGCAGCACGATGGCCGATGCGCTGGCTGCGACGTCCATGCTGACGGGACCACGCGGGATTGCCGCGACACCGGGGCTCGGCTACAGCTACGAGGCTGCTTCGCCCGCGTGCGATCCCACGGCCGTCGCCACGCGAGAGCACTACCGTGCGAAGTCGTCGATGGTGTACGGCGCGCCGGCGCCCGGGACCGGTGCAGCGGTCCGCGAGTGGATCTTGGCACGGGTGAACTCGCCCGCGCTGACAGCGGCCGACTACGCCACCATCAACTTCCTCACGCTCGGTGGGGCGGTGGCCGACCTCGACGCCGAGGCGACGGCGTTCGTCCATCGATCTGCACGACTCGAAGTGCAGTACTTGGGCTACGTCCAATCACCTGCCCCGCGCTCGATCGAGGCCAATCGCGCGTGGCTGCGCGGGGCCTACGCTGCGGTCAGTGCCGGCCTGCGCAACGGTGGCTCCGGGGGCTACTGCAACTACGCCGACGAGGACCTCACGCCTGCGCAGTATCCCGGCCACTACTGGGGAGCGAACTACCCACGCCTGCAGGCGACGAAGCGGCGTGTCGATCCGAACGGGTTGTTCAGCAGCGGACAGCACGTGATGGGCTGAACGGCACGGGCCGCACCCTGCTCCAAACGTGGTCTGACGACGATCACCGCTCCCGACGGGTACTCCCTGATCGCGGCTTGCGCGTGGGGCGCGACGATCGATCGCGCGCTGCCTCCGTCACTGACGTCGCTTGGCCCCCTGGGGCTGCGCTGCCCACGCGCGCGCGCCGCGCGCCGCGCTTGCGCACGACCGGCAGGAGCATGGATGCGATGACGTAGAGCCGAGCATCGGGGCGGCGACGGCCAGCCCCCAGGAGCGCCTGCAGTTCCATGAGCAGCTCGCGCGCCCGCGCGAACTCAGACGGCGTCAGCCAGCCATGGTGCACGAGCGCCGCCAGCGTGCGCGCCTCCGCACTGAACTTGAGCTGCCCACTCTCGGCTGCATCGCGGCTCGCACGGCCTGCGATCTTGCAGATCACCTTGACGGTGTGGTCGTACGCCTGGTTCGCGGCCTTGCTGCCCCCATCGCGAAACCCAGGATGGATGTGGTCGGCCACCACGTCATACGTACGCTCGAGCCGCCGCCCGACCTTGCGCTGTTCAAGCTCGCGCACCGCGCCAAGTCGGACGAGCTTGTCCATGTGCCGATAGAGCGCGTCGGCGGGCCGATCGAGCATGGTGGCGATGTCGGCGATGGCGCATGGCCCGAGCAAGCGCAGCGCTTCGAGCATCTCGAGCCGGACCGGAGCCGTCATCGTCACCCAGGCCTTGGGGCTCGTGACGGCCATCGCTTTCAGGCGGCTCATCCCGGCAGTAGACGCGTGCACGGCGCGCGCGTCAATAGCAGCGATCGGCGTACAGTGCGCTCCGATCACCATGACGACTTCCACGCTGCTTGAATCCGTCAAGGCCGGCACCCCCGCCTCGGTCCCCGCCATCGATGCCCTGGCGATCAACACGATCCGCACGCTCGCGATGGATGGCGTGCAGAAGGCCAAGTCAGGTCACCCGGGCGCGCCCATGGGGCTGGCCCCGGTTGGCTGGGCGCTGTTCCAGGATGAACTGACCTTCGACCCCGACCGCCCGGACTGGATCAATCGGGATCGATTCGTGCTTTCGAATGGACATGCCTCGATGCTGCTGTACTCGCTCCTGCACCTGGCGGGCGTGAAGCAACTCGATCGCCACGGACAACCGACCGGCGACGAAGCCGTGTCGCTCGACCAGATCAAGGCCTTCCGCCAGCTTGGCAGCCGGACTCCGGGACACCCCGAGTATGGGATGACGGGCGGCGTCGAGGTCACCACGGGGCCCTTGGGCCAGGGCATCGCGACGAGCGTGGGGATGGCCATGGCTGAGCGTTGGCTCGCCTCCCGCTACAACCGTCCCGAGTTCGAACTCATCGCGCACCGCGTGTGGGCGATCTGCGGTGACGGCTGCCTCATGGAAGGCGTGAGCGCCGAGGCGGCCTCGCTCGCAGGCCACCTCAAGCTCGGCAACCTCTGCTGGATCTACGACAGCAATCGGATCACCATCGAAGGGCACACTGACCTGGCGTTCAGCGAGGATGTGCGCCAGCGCTTCGAGGGCCACGGCTGGAACGTGCTGCACGTGGCCGATGCGAACGACCTGCCGTCGCTGCGCGTGGCGTTCACCGCCGCACGCACCTGCGCGGACCGCCCGACCCTCATCATCGTCAACACGCACATCGGCTGGGGCAGCCCGAAGAAGCAGGATTCGCACGCTGCGCACGGCGAGCCGCTGGGCGAGGACGAGATCAAGGCGACCAAGCGCGTCTACGGCTGGCCCGAGGACGCTCAGTTCCTCGTGCCGGGCGAGGTGCGCGAACGCATGGACGGCGTGTTCGGTGCGCGCGGCCGCTCAGCCCATGCTGCGTGGCAGGCACGGTTCGAGGCCTATCGCGTGAAGCACCCGGCACTCGCGGCGGAACTCGAGTGCATCATGCACCGCACGCTGCCCGCGGGCTGGGACGCGACGCTGCCTTCGTTCCCCGCTGATCCGAAGGGCATGGCCACGCGCGCCAGCGGCGGCAAGGTGCTCAATGCGGTGGCGAAGGGTGTGCCGTGGCTCGTCGGCGGTTCGGCTGACCTGGCTCCGAGTACGAAGACGCTCATCGACGGCGAGCCGGGCATGCAGGTCGCCACGCCTGGGGGGCGCAACATCCACTTCGGCGTGCGAGAGTTCGGGATGGCGGCTGCGTGCAACGGCATGGCGCTGTCGGGGCTACGCTCGTTCGGTGCCAGCTTCTTCTGCTTCACGGACTACGCACGCCCGGCGATCAGGCTCGGTGCGCTCATGGAACTGCCGGTGATCTGGGTCTTCACGCACGACTCGATCGGCCTGGGCGAGGACGGCCCCACGCACCAACCCATCGAACAGCTGTCGGGACTCCGTGCCATGCCGCACCTGACCGTGTGGCGCCCCGGCGATGCGAACGAGGTCACCGAGTGCTGGCGCCAGGCAATGCTGAACACGCACGGCCCGTCGATGCTCGTGCTCTCGCGCCAGGACATCCCCACGCTCGACCGCAGCGTGCTTGCACCTGCGTCCGGGTGCGCGCGAGGCGCCTACGTGCTGCGCGAAGCGAGCGCCACGCCGAGGGCGATCCTGATCGGCACGGGCAGCGAGCTGCACCTGTGTCTGCAGGCCGCCGAGCAACTCGAGGCCGACGGCTGCCCGACGCGCGTCGTGAGCATGCCGAGCATGGAGGTCTTCACGGCGCAGGATGCCGCCTACCGCGAATCGGTCCTGCCGAGCTCCGTGACGCGGCGTGTCGCCGTCGAGGCCGGGACCAGCCTGGGCTGGCATCGGTGGATCGGCCCCGAGGGGACGTTCATCGGCGTCGACGGCTTCGGCCTGAGCGCACCGGCGCCCACGCTCTACGCGCATTTCGGGATCACGATCGACCGGATCGTCGCTGCAGCTCGCTGAGCGGCACGCCGTCGACCGGTGCGACGACAGGTGCCCGTCGTCGCCATGCATCCATGGCCGCCACGGCTGCAACCGAGCCGAGGTAGCCGATCAGCGACATCGTCGCGATCATCCCCGCGATCGAGGTATTGAGTTCAATCGCGGCAAGGCAACCGACGATGGCCGTGGCTGCGGCGATGGCTGCAGCCAGGCAGAGCATCGGCACCAGCCGATCGGTCCACAGCCGCGCCGTGGCACCCGGCGCCACGAGCATGGCGACCACGAGGATCGAGCCCACGGCCTCGAACGCAACGACCGTGTTGGCCGCCACCGTGGCCATCAGTCCGACATGCACGAGGCCCACTCGCAACCCGACGCTGGCCGCATGCGCAGGATCGAAACTCGTCGCGCGCAGTTCCTTGAAGAACGACACGATCAGGATGATGTCCATGACGAGTGCCACGCCAAGCCACGCCGCAGCGCGCGGCACTGGCGTTCCCAGCAGGTTGACCGTATCGAAGGGGACGAACTCAAGAAGCCCGTACAGCACGCAGCCCGGATCAAGATCGACCTGCCGAGCCGCCAGCGACATCATCACGACCCCGAGCGCGAAGAGCGACGTGAAGGTGACGCCCATGGCCGCATCGCGGTCCACGCGTCCCCAGCGGCCCAGTGCCGAGGAGATGAAGGCTGTCGCCACGCCGATCACCGTGGCACCGATGAGCATCGGGATCACCTCGCGCGTGCCGGTGAGCAGGAATGCACCGGCGATGCCCGGCAGGACGGCATGACTGATCGCATCGCCGAGGAGCGACAGCCTTCGCAGCACCAACCAGCAGCCGACGAGCCCACACGCCACGCTCGCGAGGACCGCCGTGGCCATCGTCCAGAGGTCGTCGACCGTGAGCCACGGTTCGGGCGCGAGCGACGGATCGATCATGTGGTGCTCCCGAGCGAGCCTGGCTCGATGGCACGTTCGACGACGCCTCCGCGATCCATCATCGTGTGCTCCCAGGGACCACCGAGTCGACCGCGCGCCGTCGATGCCGACATCACCAATGAACGACCCCGGGTCGCTTATGTGGCGCGCAACCCCTGGATGGAAGTGTTCATCCCGCCAGAAGATCTCCATGATCGGCCGGCCGTGCA